>JASGCU010000096.1 GCA_030053935.1 Chitinophagaceae bacterium | reverse complement strand
TTCAATGGATATGGAGGGATTGTTCTCCTTTTTTGAATGTATATTCGCTGTAGAGAGAATATGCTCCTGATATTACCAGAATATCTCCGTATTGGAGTCCTGAGAGTATTTCTGTTCTATTTCCGTGTATGTTTCCTGTGGTGATGAGGATATTTTTAAATTTTTGTGGTGCTATTTGTATCCATACGGATGTATAATTTTCGTTTTTCAGGATAGCATTTGTGGGAATGGTCATGATGTCTATAGGGTTGGATTTTAATTTTATAGAAGCTTGCATTCCTGGTGTTAGTAGGTTTTTATGGTTTGGAATGGATATTCGCAGAATATATATTCGGGTATTAGGGTTTATTTCGGGGTTAAAGAAGCTTATGGTTCCTTGTATTTGGAGGTTGTGTAATTGAGGGATTTCTACGTATACATTCGGGTATTTTTCTAAAGAGAGCATTCGGGAGGCTGCTACTTGTGCTTCTGCCCAAAGAGTTGATAGGTCAGTGAGTTCGAGTATTGTTTCTCCTTCTTTTACATAGTTTCCTTCTTGTTTATTGAGCTGGGTAATATATCCTTCGTAGCTGCTATAAAAAGTAGTGTTAATGAAAGTGTTATGAGGGGTGTTTTGTTTGTGGAGGTCTTGGATTTGATTTTCTGTAATGCCCCAAAGTATCATTTTATTTTTGGTGCTGCTCAGGATGCTTTCTATGTCTTTGACAAATTCGGATTCGGGGATTTTTTTTTTTTGGAGTGCGAGGATATATTCTTGTTTGACGTTGTTTATGGCTTCGCTGTACATATCATAGAGAGGAGTGTTTTTGTGTATATGGTCTCCGAGTGTTTTCCAATAGAGTTTTTCTATTCTACCGTTGGTTCGGGCATTTATAGAGAGTATTTTCATTTGGTCGAATGCGAGTATTGCGGGTAGTATTATTTCGGCTTCTGTTTTTTTTTGAGTGAGGATTTCTGTTTTAATGTTTCCCAAAAGTATCTGTTCTTTTGAGAGAGAGATGGTATTATTTTCTTCTTGGTCGGTATTTGTGACGGGGGTCAGGTTCATAAAACAAATAGGGCAGGTTCCGGGTTTTGGTTGTTGTATTTGTGGATGCATGGAGCAGGTGTAAGTAGTGGTGTTGTTTTGTTGTTGGTTTTCGTGATTTTCACATTGGATAAAAAAGAGCAGAAATAGGTATAGATGACAATTTTTCATAAAGATTTAGTTTGTAGTGTGGTGAATAATGCTTTCGCTATCTAAGAGATATTGTGCATTTGATAGTATGGAGTCGGTTTCTTGGAGTCCTTCTAGTATCTGGGTTTGGTTTTGATAGGAGATTCCTGTGGTAATAAAATGTGCTTGGAATCCTTGTTTTTTTTTTAAGAATACTATGTTTCGGGTTCCTAAATGAGAGATGGCTTCTTTTGGTATCCAGAGAGCTTCTTGGGTAAAAGTATATATGGTTGCTTTCACTTGTGTGCCGATGGGTAGTTTGGTAAAAGTATTATTAAAATAGACTCTGACGGTAGATGTTTTGCTATTTTCTTTGAAGAAAGGTTCTTTAAAATTTATAATTCCTGTTATTTTTTGGTGAGCATTGTGTTCCGGGAATAGGGAAACAGAGTCTCCTTTTTGTATAATATTATAATGTTCATCATATATGTTCAAAATAGCCCATGCTCTATCGGGGTTATAAATAAGAAAGATAGGGGAGCCCTTTTCTAAATACATTCCCTCACTGACAGAGAGTTGCTGTGTCACTAAAGATAGTTTTTTGTCGTCTTCTGTTTCTGTATCATTGGTTGTTTCGTGAATATGTCCCGAATAATTACTATATATGGGGAGTGTAGAAAAGACAGTTTTACTTTCTATTACTTGTTCTACTTGTTCTTTTGTCATTCCCATAAGGATTAGTTTTTGTTTGGCAAGTTCTATGATAGGGAGGGGTTGGTTTTTTAAGATGAAGATGATAAGATTTTCTTCGGCGGTTATCATTTCGGGGCTATAGATGTCCAAAATTCTTTGTCCTTTCTGTATTTTTTGGTATCGGTATTTGACGAATAATTTATCTATTCTTCCGGAAGTTTTAGCAGATATAGTTCCTATTTCTCGGGTATCGTATTCTATTTTTCCGAAAGATTCTACTTGTATTTTTTGTTTTTTTTTTATGGGTGATAGAGCAGGTAAAGAAGATATTACATACGTATTGGTAGGGTTTAAGAGGAATTCTAATTCTGCTTCTTGGGTTGTTTCTTGCTCGTTTTTTTTTTTTTTTTCATCTGCAATAAGCATCATTCCACATTTAGGGCATGTTCCTGGTGTATCGCTCCATATAGAATCGGAAGCCATTGGGCATGTATATTGTCTTGCTTCTACGGGTGTTTCTTTGTGTGTATGGGTATTACAATTTGTGTATACAAATAAAAAGATGATGTTTATAAAAATATATTTGTTCATGGATGTTTGCGTTTGGTAATTATATTATATTTCTCTTGCTGTCACAGTTCCGTTTTGGGTAATATCTAAAAGTTCTACTTTTCGAAGTTCATTTATGAGAAGTGGGTCATAAGGAGTATTTACGCGGATATAATTTTCTGTAAATCCGTGCATTTTTCCGTTTTCTATGTCGTTTTCGAAGAGAACGGTATAGTTTTTTTTGAGATTCTTTTGATAAAATTGTTTTTTTTTGTTGTCAGATAGTTCTCTCAGTATATGTGATCTTTCTTGGCGTTCTTTTTTATTTACTATTCCATGGAATGTTTGTGCGGGAGTGTTATCACGTTCGGAGTAAGTAAATACGTGGAGATAGCTACAATCTATATTCTTAAGAAAAGAATATGTTTCTAAAAACAATTCTTCTGTTTCTCCTGGGAATCCGACTATAACGTCTATTCCTACGCAGCAATGGGGCATTTGTTTTTTGATAGAATGGATTTTTTTCTCATACATGTCTTTTCTATACCTTCGTTTCATGCTTTCTAAAATAGTATCACTTCCTGATTGCAAAGGTATATGAAAATGAGGGACAAATTTTTCTGATTGGGCTATAAAATGAATGATTTCTTCTGTTAAGAGATTGGGTTCTATGGAGGAAATTCGGAAGCGAGATACATTTTCTACGGTATCTAACTTTTGTATGAGGTTAAAAAAAGTTTCTTTTCTGCGTCCTTCCTGAATTCCAAAGTCGCCTATGTTTACTCCCGTCAAGACAATTTCTTTTATATTTTGTTCTCCGATTGATTTTGCAAGAGAAAAAATATTATCTATGGTACCACTCCTACTTTTGCCACGGGCATTGGGAATGGTGCAAAAAGTGCACTTATAATTACATCCATCTTGTACTTTTAGAAAAGATCTAGTTCTATCTCCCGTAGAATAGGCACTGTGATACTGAGTAATGGTATCTATTTTTGTATTTGCTTGGAATTTAAAAAGTTCTTTTTGTGTAGTTTGTTCTATATGTTCTACCAGATTGAATTTTTCGGATGCTCCTAATACCATATCTACTCCCGGTATTTCAGATATTTCTTTTGGTTTTAGTTGAGCGTAACAACCTATAATCGCTACAAGTGCATGAGGAGATATTTTTTTAGATTCTTGCACAATTTTTTTACATTTTTTATCAGCATTTTCTGTTACAGAGCAGGTGTTGATGATGAAAATGTCCGGAGTTTCATGAAATGGAACTACAGTATATCCTTTTTTTTGAAACATTTGGGAGATGGTAGATGTTTCCGAATAGTTTAATTTACAACCGAGTGTATAAAATGTTATCTTTTTCAATTTTGAAATGATTTTTTAATTTGGTTCTATTTGATGAGAGGGGTTTTCTCCAAAGATTTTCTTCAATCCAAAGTATGTAAAGGGATCTACATATTTTTCCTTCATTTTCTTGTCTGTTATGTATTTCTTTAGGTACTGATATATATTTCTAAAAATCTTTGTATTGCAAACTTACATTTTTTTTATTGTTTATCGTACAATTTAAAAATATTGTATGCTTTTCTTTTTCACAAAAAATATATATTCGTTAATTTTTATGACAGATATTCATATTTAAAAACATTATTTTTTTTGTATTTGGGATTTTGTAATAAATCTCTGTAATTTTGATTTTCTTTAGAGATAATGAAAAGGAATGAATATATACTTTCATTGCAGTTTGTTCATAAAAAATAACTATTTAATAACACTATTATGGAATCAAATAATACAAAACAACCGAGTTTATTTGTAGCAATTTTACCTATAGTTTTTTTAGTAACCGCCCTTACTATTAATATTATAGTATTTGGGAATAATGTTTTAGAGGGGGCTAGTCAAATAGCCATTATTTTAGCATCAATAGTAGGGGGAGTAATAGCAGTTTTTTACGGAGTAAAATGGGATTTCATATTAGAATATATTTTAAAGAATATCAATACTTCTATGAATGCTATTTTGATACTTTTTTTAATAGGTTCTCTATCAGGGACATGGCTTGTGAGCGGAGTAGTCCCTGCGATGATTTATTACGGATTACAAATATTAAACCCGAATATTTTTTTAGCCGTTGCTTGTATTATTTGTGCAATAGTATCTGTGGCGAGTGGAAGCTCTTGGTCTACAGTTGCAACAGTAGGAATAGCACTTTTAGGTATAGGAAAAGCATTACATATTCACGAAGGATTAGTTGCAGGATCCATAATATCAGGTGCGTATTTTGGAGATAAAGTATCTCCTATGTCAGATACCACTAATTTAGCCCCCGCTGTTTCAGGAACTGACCTCTTTACTCATATCAAATATATGTTGTATACTACTATACCGAGTATGACCATCACCCTTATCATCTATCTTGTATTAGGAATATATCAAGGAAGCAGTGGAACTCCCACAGACATAGACCCCATTTTATCCGCATTAGATTCTAAATTTAATATCAATGGATGGCTTTTTTTAGTTCCCATAATAGTGTTAGTACTCATTATAAAGAATACACCAGCTATTCCCGCTATGCTTATAGGAACTTTTTTAGGAGCTTTGTTTGCTCTTTTATTTCAACAGCACATTATTACCGAAATATCGGGTTCACCTGAAAAATCTTTTGTAACACAAGCATATATAGGCGTAATGAAGTCCGTTTATACCACTGTTTCTATTAAAACGGGAAATGAATTAGTAGATGCATTATTAATTACAAATGGTATGGCAGGAATGCTAAAAACAATATGGCTTATCCTTACCGCAATGGTGTTTGGAGGAGTTATGGAAGCAGGAGGATTCTTAAAAACAATATCTTCTTTTATTATTTCAAAAGTTCATAAGACATGGTCACTCATTGCGGCAACAACCGGTACTTGTGTCTTTTTTAATTCTACTGCTTCCGACCAATATATGGCAATAGCAATACCAGGAGGTATGTATAAAGAAATTTATAGAAAAAGAGGACTCAAGCCCGAAAACCTCAGCAGAACTTTAGAAGATGCGGGAACGGTAACCTCTGTTCTCATCCCATGGAACACCTGCGGAGCTACTCAATCCTCTGTTTTAGGAATAAGCACTTTTGTCTACGCACCTTACTGCTTTTTTAATATAATAAGCCCATTGATGACTATTTTCTTTGCAGTTTGTAATATTAAAATACGCAGATTTTCAAATCCTCCTGCTACCCAAGAAAATACCGATGTTTCAGAAAGAAATCATTAAAACAGAAATACTAAACCTGCCCGTTTTTGTTTTTAAAGGTGCAATACACATTATCACCAATAAAAAAGAAACAGAAAGAGCAGTTCAAATAATAGAAAAAGAACATATAATAGGGTTTGACACAGAAACCAAACCCTCTTTTCTCAAAAATACACCGCAGAACTTCCCCGCTCTCTTACAAATATCTCTTGTAAATGAAGTTTTTTTATTCAGACTCCAAAAAAAAGAAGTATTTACCTCTCTTGTAGATATATTAGAAAATACTGAAATACTCAAAGTAGGAGTTGCTATCCAAGATGATATGAATAACCTCAAAAAAATTACAAAATTCACCCCTCAAAATATACTAGACCTCAATAAAGTAGCAAAAGAATTGGGATTTCAAAACATTGGAATCAGAAACCTCGCCGCTCTTATCCTGCATGTAAGAATAAGCAAAGCCCAAAGAACCTCTAACTGGGAAAACGAACCACTTACCCAAAGTCAAATACAATACGCCGCTACAGACGCATGGGTATGCCAAAAAATATACCACCTGCTCAAACAAGAGTATTCTTTGAAGTATGAATCATAATTTGAAAATATAGAGGGGTTCTAAAAATTGATTTCTTTATTGATCTTTAAGGGATACAGTGTTTAGAATTTGAATTTTTAGAACCCCTCATAATTTACATACAAAAATGAACAATCAAAAACAAAAAATAAAAACACCACACCCCACACCTATACTGACTACAAAAACCCAGAAAAACAAAAAAAATACCTCTCATTTCTTTAAAATGTCTTATGGATATATCCTTATAGCCCTCGTAGGATTCGGACTCTACGCCCAAACAATGAGTTATGGATACGTAGACTTTGATGATAAATGGTATATTGTAGATAATCCTCATTATTTTGACAAACTTTCTCAGGTTTATAAAGGATTTATCCACTCTATCACTGTAGAATATTACCGTCCCATGCTTTTTGCTTTTTTTACCATTGAGTATAGTATCGCAAAAACGGACCCTTTCATCTATCATTTTTCTAACATCCTCTTTCATCTCATTTCCTGCCTTTTATTATTTCGTTTCCTCTGTTTATTAGAGTATGATAGATGGATTTCCTTTTGGACAACCTTGGTATTTACCGTGCATCCCCTTTTTGTTCAAGGAATAGCGTGGATATTTGGAAGAAATGATCCCTATCTTGCAATATTCATTCTTTCGGGTATGATTTCCTATATCCAATATCAAAAAACAAGCAAAAGAGCATACTTATTTTTGCATCTATTTTGCTATGCGGCTTGCTTATTTACCAAAGAAACAGGAGCAGCTCTCGCTGTGGTGTGCTTTTTTTATTCTCTTTTGAAAGTCCGAAAAGAAAATCCTATAATTCTCAAAAACATGGTACTCTTTTGGGCATTCATAACCCTCACATGGTTTTTTATTCGGCGTAATGCCCTGAAAGAAGTTACCACACTCCCTCACGAAGCCCCCGTAGTAGAAACAAATAATATTATAGATTCTTTTATGTCTAATATTCCTTTTGTTTTTGAATCAATCAGTAAACTTGTTTTTCCTTTTCATCAATCTGTATACCCTTCTTATTCATGGGCAACCTCTCTGATAGGAGTAGGTATATCTTTTCTTTTATTGGGATTTGTCTTATACATAAAACCAAAATCGCATACCGTATTATGGGCTATAGGATGGATGCTTCTTTTTTTATTACCCCCCATGCTTATTAGATCTACGGCTATGAATTTGAGTGATTATTTGGAACACAGGACTTATGTACCTGCCTTAGGATTTATTGTTTTTCTCAATGAACTCATTCATACAAAAAAAAATTTCTTTGCGGTGGAAACAAAACAAGACATGCTTCTGCCTTCTAAATGGATATTCCTTCCAATAATATGTATATTCACCAGTACGGCATATATTCATAGTAAACATTTTGAAGATGGGAGAACTTTTTGGAAAAATGCAACCGAAACATCACCCAATAGCCCTGCAGCTTTGAGAGGAAGAGGCGTATGGTTCTATAACTTAGGAAAATTAGATACAGCAGCAATGTATATGCTACAAGCATTTCATCTCAATCCCGCAGAAGAAGCTAATATAGAAACTATAGGCAAAGATTTGGAAAAAAAAAATAAATTTCATGAAGCCTTGCAATGTTACAAAGCAATACTCTCTGCAAATCCCAACAATGTAATGTATATGCTAAATGTAGGCAGCATGTATTTTCAAATAAATAAATACGATTCATCCATGTATCTTTTTCAAAAAGCTGTTGAAACAAATAAAAACCAAAAAGTTTCATCTGTGAAGATATACAATATGAACGGAATAGACGCAATTTGTACAGACGCAATTAATTGCCCCCCTACCGAAACAATCCCAAAAGGAAAATATACTATACAAGTATACGGAGAAAAAGGAGAAATATTAGCAAGAGACACCATCCTAAAAAAATAGTTATAACTTTACTCTTTGTGGGACTTTGTGGCATATTATTTTGTAAGTTTCACAAAACACACAAAGTACATGAAAAATAACTTATAAGAGTTATCAAAATTAATAAAAAATAAAAAAATGACATTGGAGTATAATAAAATTTATAATGGAGATTGTGTGGAGTTGATGAAAAAGTTACCCAATAATTCTATAGATATGGTGGTAACTTCTCCTCCTTATGATACTTTGCGTGACTATAAAGGATATACTTTTGATTTACATAAAACAGGGGAGCAAATTTTTAGAATTTTAAAAGAAGGGGTATTGCGGTTATGGTTATTCAGGATCAAACGAAAAATTTTGGAAAAACGCTTACTTCTTTCAAGACAATTATTGATTGGTGTGATACTATTGGATTTAAACTTTTTGAAAATGTTATTTATCAAAAGCATGGAGCAGAAGGTGGGTGGTGGCGAACCAGATTTCGTGTAGACCATGAATATATTCCTATTTTTTTAAAAG
>JASGCU010000095.1 GCA_030053935.1 Chitinophagaceae bacterium | reverse complement strand
TTCCTTGAAAAACTTCTTTCTCTTTTAGGAAATGCTGTATTGCTATCCGTTTTATCTATTTTACCGTAATCAGAAACCCTTTTAAATCTTTTTGTTTCGGGAGTTGTATTTGAAAAATCTTTTCTATTTCTTTTTGATTTTGTTTGTTTTATCCCTTCTTTATTTTCTGTATTGTTTTTTTTGTGTGTAAAACCATCCGAAAATCTTTTTTTATCCCCCCCTTTCTTTTTATCCATTTTGTTTATTTATTCTTGTTTGTCTTCTATTAATAATGTATTTTCGGTATTAAAAAAATCTTTGAGAGCTGGAAGTTCATTTATATCATTAATTCCAAAATAATCCATAAATTTTGTGCTTGTTCCATATATTAAGGGTTTCCCCACAGTATCCAATTTTCCTTTTATAATAACTAATTCTTTTTCTAATAATTTTTGTACGGTATAGTCGCTATTCATTCCTCTTATTTTTTCTATTTCTTGTTTTGTTATGGGTTGTTTGTACGCAATAATTGCTAATGTTTCTAAAGTAGAGGTAGATAATTTTTTTTTTGATTGTTGCTTCAAAAAAATTTTTATACTCTGTTGATACGAAAGTTTAGTAAGAAATTGATATCCTCCTCCTATTTTGAGAACTTCCATTGCATAGTTTTCATCTCTATACTTTTCTTCTAATACCTGTAAAGAGAAATGAATATCTGAATCTGCTATTTTTACAGAAAACATTTCTTCCAGTACATTTTTTATTTCTTCTGCTGTTATAGGATTAGTAGATGCAAAAATAAGTGCTTCTACGTGATTTACAAAATATTCCAAAGATTTTTCTTTATGCGTTTTAATTATTTATTTTTTCTTCTTCATTGTTATAATACAAATAACGTAATCTACATAAAAAACCTTTGTAATTGTTATTTATAAAAAGAATATCCTTTTTTAATACACATTATCTTCTTATTTTACTTTTTTATGCTGTAATTTTATTATTTCTGTTATTCTCGAAAGATGGTGGTCGTCATGCTCCGCTACAAATAAAAATAAATCTATAGTTCGCATGGGTATTTTTAAACGGGGATGAATGCCTGATTGATATAAAATATGCTCGTCTATATTTTCTAACAAAAGGATTGTTTGTTTTCTTATTGTTCTAAAAGAATAAAAAAGATCCTCAAGAGGAGTATTATTATGATTCGCTGTATTTGTTTTCGTATTTTGTAAATCTGCGGTACGCAGTGCTCTACTGTTTTTTATATCTTCAAATCTTCCTTGCCAAAGTGGTTCCATATCAACTAGGTGTCCTATATTTTCTTTAATAGACCATGTATTATGAATTCTTTTTGTAGCATTGTCAGAAGACAGTGTTTTACATTTTTCTTCTATGCGTATGGGTGTTCCTATTAATCTTTCTACTATTGACGGAAAAGTATTTTGTTTTGATGTAAAATCAAATTTTCTTTCAAACCATTTTATTTGTACCATAGCAATAGAGCTTGATTACTTTTTTTTCATTTTTTTATAAGTATTTATAAGTATATTGGTAGAAGGATCTTGTGAATTTACAGAATCATCATTTTTAAGGTATGGCAGTATTTTGTTCGCAAGTTCTTTACCTAACTCTACTCCCCATTGGTCAAAACTATATATATTCCATATAATGCCTTGTACAAATATTTTATGTTCATACAAAGCGATGAGAGCCCCTAAATTATATGGTGTCAATTTTTTAATCAAAAAAGAATTGGAAGGTTTATTTCCATCGAATACTTTATAAGGATGTACTTTTAAAACGTACTCCATATTTTTGTTTTGCAAAGCAAGTTCTTGATGTACCTCTTTTTTTGCTTTACCGATCATAAGAGCTTGACTTTGGGCAAAAAAATTACTCAGTAAGATTTCATGATGTTCTTCTAAATCATGATGCGCCTGAGCAAAAGCAATAAAATCACATGGAATAAGTTTTGTTCCTTGATGTATGTGTTGATAAAATGCGTGTTGTCCGTTGGTTCCAGGTTCCCCCCAAATAATTTGTCCGGTTTGGTAGGATATTTTTTTTCCTTTTCTATTCACATTTTTGCCATTACTTTCCATGTCTAATTGCTGAAGATATTGGGCAAAGCGATGCATATTTTGTTCATAGCACAAAACAGCAGATGTTTCCGCATCAAAAAAATTATTATACCAAATACCTAATACAGCAAGTATAGTTGGCATATTCTGTGCGTCTTCAGTATGTAAAAAATGATTATCCATAGCATGCGCTCCCTTTAAAAGCTCTATAAAATTATCAAACCCAATAGATAAAACAATAGATATCCCAATAGATGACCAGAGAGAATACCTACCTCCTACCCAATCCCAAAAAGTAAACATATTGCTCGGGCTAATGCCAAATTCTACTACCTTTGTTTGATTAGTAGATACGGCAATAAAATGATTTTTAATATATGATTCATCTTTACAATAACTCAAAAGCCATTTTTTTGCGGAAGCTGCGTTTGTCATTGTCTCTTGTGTGGTGAAGGTTTTGGAAGCAATGATAAAAAGTGTTTCCTCAGGATTTACCAATTTGAGAGTTTCTGTGAGATGACTCCCATCTATATTGGAAACAAAGAATATCTTTATACCTGCCTTTTGATATGGCTTCAAACATTCTGTAACCATATAAGGTCCTAAGTCAGAACCGCCAATACCTATATTAATAATGGATTTGAGTGGTTTATTTGTATATCCTTTTACTTTTCCTTCGTGAAATAATTTACTAAAATTCTTGATATAATCTAATGCTTGATTCACATCATCCATTATATTTTTTCCATCTACTTTTATAGGAATATGAGACGTGTTTCTGAGAGCTGTATGAAGCACGGAACGTTGTTCTGTTTCGTTAATGGCTTCGCCTGAAAACATTTGTTTTTTCGCATTCTGAAGTTTACATTCTTTACAGAGTTCTAAAAGATGATTCAAAGTATCTTTATCTATTAAATTTTTAGAAAAATCAAAAAATATATCTTCAAATTGAATAGAAAATTCCTTAGCTCTGTTCTTATCTTTGTCAAATAAAGATACTATACTTGTTTTTTTTAAAGTTTTTGCTTTTTTTTTTAATTTTTCCCAAACCTCAAGTTTTATAGGGATTGTTTTTGATAACATAATGATAGTTTTTAATGAAAAATATAAATTGTGAGAACCACTTCTCTGATGAAAAAGAAAAGATACAGAAATAGAAATTAATAATACAAGTGTTTTCAAAAAAGTATACTTTATTAGTAATTTTTGTTTTTTTTTTGTTAAAATAAATGATTTTTTTTGCGTAAAGGCGTTTTAAAAACACATAAAAAAAACAAAAATGAAATAGGAATTAAAATACTATTTATATTACATCACCTTAAAAAAAATTAATAAAAATAAAATATACTCCTTGTCTTATAATGTGATGGGAAAACTTTTTTATTTTTTTTATTTGTAAATATATATAAGTAACACATATAAACATCACACCAAATAATACAGTGGATATTTTGAACTTAAAAATTGGTTCTTCTTTAAAAAACGGAATGTATATAATAGAAAAAATACTCTTGAGAAGTCATTATTTTTTTTGTTATGAGGGAACTTCTTTAGATACTCATTCCAAGTATTTTCAAAAAAAGGTTTTCATAAAAGAGTTTTCTATAGAAAAAAATGTATTGGAAAGTCAAGATACTTTCCTAAAACATAAAAATATCTTTTTTGAAAATGCAACCAAGGTACACTCTTTTCAAGCGATCCCAAATGTCCCATACCTTATAGATACGTTACAAGAAAATGGTACAGTATATATTGTTTCAGAGTTTATGGAAGGCACTTCTCTCTTTGAATATGTGAAACAACGTATAGTGCTACCTCAATCTAACGCACTCAAGTATTATCACAAAATAAAAGACACCATAGATTGTTTGCATACGCATGATTATTTTCATAATAACATTACTCCCGAAAATATCTTTATAGATGCAAAGGGAGAGTTATTTATAACAGGTTTTAAGCTTGTTCCTTCTCTGCCACCGAACATTACATATGATGTTACAAAATTAGAAAGCATGAAACATTATATTATTTATAGAAATACTTATAAAAAGAGAGATGAATATTCATTATGTGCTGTTTTATATTATATGGTAGAAGGAACAGCTCCTCCTATTATTACCAAACAAAATAATGAACTGTTATTTCATAATAATTTTATATCCGAAGAGACAAAACACATTATAAGAGAAGGAATGCTCTTTGACATACACCACTCTAAAAACATTATTCATACTATCAAAAGCATTAAAAAAAACGATGAATCTGTATTAAATGAATCTGTATTGTATGGTGTCACAGATACGAATAGTAATACATCGGATGCAGCAGAACTTGCTACCCAAAATAACAACACAATATTTTCACAATGGATAATATCTTTTGCAATAATGGTATTATCCATTGTATTCTTGTTTTTATTAGGAGACATCATAAAAGGATATAAAAAACATTCGGATAGACAAACATTAGTGGATCTGTATGATTCTTTGAATGGGGATACTTGGATAAACAATACAAAGTGGAAAAGCGAGAACCCCCTTGAAGAATGGTATGGGGTGACCACAGGAGTATATGGAAAAGTAGTGCGTTTAGAACTCTCTGGAAATAATATGAGCGGAACAATCTCTCCATCTATTCAATATCTGAAACATATTAAAGTAATTAACTTTAGTGAAAATAAAATAAAGGGAACTATCCCCGATGCGATGGCATTGCTTAATAACATACAGAAAATAGATATTTCTTGGAATTTTTTTACCGGAAACATTCCCGATTCTCTTTTTACAATACCTTCTTTGGAGTTCTTAGACGTTTCACATAATTTATTAAATAAAACAGAATATCCTTTTATATGGAACAATAAAGAGATGATCGAAAACTCATTCCATGAAAGAATACGTAAAAAAAAAGAAAATAAATTTTAAATTCACACAAAAAATAATTATATAAACATCTTACATAAAAAATCAAAAAATGGCAGAAATAATAAGAATGCCAAAGATGAGTGATACCATGCAAGAAGGTATTATTGCTCGATGGCTCAAAAAAGTAGGTGATACAGTAAAGTCGGGAGATGTTTTAGCAGAAGTAGAAACAGATAAAGCTACTATGGAATTAGAATCTTACGATGATGGGATATTACTTTATATCGTAGAACCCAACAAATCAATAGCCGTAAATGGAATTATTGCAATCATTGGAGAAAAAGATACAGATATTTCAAAAATACTGAGTAATAACAACGACAATACTTTTTCTAAATCAAATGAAAAACTTGTAGAAAAAACAATAGCATTTGTTTCTGAAAAAATAACAACTCAATCCGAATCAAGAATAAAAATATCTCCAATAGCAAGAAAAATTGCAACAGAAAAAAACATTGATATACAAAAACTACAAGGTTCGGGAGACAACGGAAGGATTATAAAAAGAGACATAGAAACTCTCTCTGCTCAATCGCTCACCGTAAAACCCATTGGTATAATACAAGAAACACAAAATGTTCATTTGCAAGAATCTTTTGAAGATGTTGCTAATTCTTCTATGAGAAAAACTATTGCAAAAAGACTATCAGAAAGTAAATCTACTTCACCACATTTTTATCTTACCATAGAAATATGTATGGATAAAGCAATAGATGCAAGAAATTCTCTGAATGCTGACTCTCCAATAAAAATATCTTTTAACGACATTATAGTAAAAGCATCTGCCACCGCATTAGGTCAACACAAAGACATAAATGCTGCATGGCTTGGGGATACCATAAGAAAAAATCATCACATTCATATAGGTGTAGCAGTAGCTATACCCGATGGACTCCTTGTTCCCATTGTACGATTTGCAAATACAAAATCATTATCGCAAATATCTGCAGAAATAAAAGACTTAGGGCAAAAAGCAAAAGAAAAAAAACTACAACCAGCCGATTGGGAAGGAAGCACTTTTTCTATCTCAAACTTAGGAATGTTTGGAATTGATGAATTTACCGCTATTATAAATCCTCCAAATGCTTGTATCCTTGCGGTAGGAGGAATAAAACAAACCCCTATTATAAAAAACGGGCAAATAGTTATAGGAAATATGCTCAAAGTCACTCTTTCTTGCGACCATAGAGTAGTTGACGGAGCAATGGGAGCAACTTTTTTAGCAACACTCAAAAAACTTATAGAAGACCCTATAAAAATTCTATTGTAATAATTGAGTAATATGAAAAACAAGATTCAGATATTAGACCTACATTTTTTAGGGTTACCCCATACCGTAGGTGTTTTTTTATTAGAAACATCCATTGGTGCAGTATTATTTGAAACAGGTCCTCATTCCACTATTTCTCATCTAGAAAAAGAACTCAAAATATATGGACATAATATTGAAAACATACAACATGTTTTTATTACCCATATTCATTTAGACCACGCAGGAGCAGCTTGGTTCTTTGCAGAAAAAGGTGCTACTATATATCTCCATCCTTTAGGTGTGCAACATCTTGCGGACCCCACTAAACTTATGGACTCAGCAAAAAGAATCTATCAAGATTCTATGGATCATCTATGGGGAAAGATGAATACCATAGATGTAAAAAATTTACAAAAAATGGAACACGGGGAAGCAATTGTTTTAGGGGATACTAAAATAATAGGATGGCATACACCAGGACATGCGATTCATCATATAGCGTGGCAGGTAGAAGATAAGTTAATAACAGGTGATGTAGCAGGAGTAAAAATTGAAAATGGGGCGGTTGTTCCGCCTTGCCCTCCACCTGATATACATATAGAAGATTGGATACATTCTTTAGAAATAATTCAAAAATTACCTATCAAAGAACTGTATCTTACCCATTACGGTATTGTAACAGATGTTTTTGCTCATACAGAAACTCTCAAAAAAACATTGGTAGAATACGCTGAATGGGTAAAGATGGCTCTAAATAAAAATATAGATACCAAAACAATGACCGCAGATTTTGAAAACTATATCATTTCTTTGTTCAGAAAACAAGGGTTAACGGAGCAACAAATAAAACAATACCAAGCTGCCAATCCGCCATGGATGACTGTTATTGGACTTACTCGGTATTGGAAAAAAATATCTCTCTAAAAAATCAAATCTATCTTTTGAAATACATTACTATAGGAATTATAGCAAATAAAAAAGGAACTATAATAGAAAATGCTTTCCCTATAAATTGAACGGCAGGAGTGTATTTTTCATGATTTATACCTAATGTTTGAAAAGCACTCGAAAACCCATGCCAAAGATGAAAACTCAAAAATACCATAGAAACTCCATAAAATATTACATACCAAAGCTCGTTATACGCATTTTGTATAAGTAAATAGTAATTTGGTATAGTAGAACCATCTATAGTGATAGTTTCTTTAAAAGTATCCCCATATTTAAATTCCCACCAAAATCCTTTCAGATGGACTATGAGAAAGATAAGAATAAGAGTTCCCAATATTCCCATGTTGCGAGAAACGAATGTACTATTTGTATTCCCGCCCGAAACCCTATAACCAATAGGTCTTGCCTTACTATTCATCCTCGTAAGGATAAGAGAAAATATCACATGCAAAATAATAAAAGCAAAATTTCCCTTAGAAACCAACTGAATAAATGGATTATTTCCCATCAGATGTGCATAAAGATTAAAAGTTTTCCCCCCATCATCTATTAATAGCTGTAAATTACCTAACAGATGCACTACTAAAAAAAGTATCAAAAACAACCCCGTGAGAGCCATCACTACTTTTCTTAATATGCTACTTTGAATTGCTTGTGTAAAACCACTCATATATTGTTTAGTTTGTTAAATTATTATTGATATAAAAATTGAATTTATAATTTGGTAAATTGTATAGTAACCGCAACAGGATATACTATTTTTGGGTACTTGCGTCTGGTGTAATAATACCTGTTCGATATATTACAAACATACTCTCGGTTATATCTTGTAATAGTATAGAACTGGTAGCTTGTTCAAATGCTTCTAATGTAAGATAATTTAAATAAACAGAGGCAATATTTTTTTCATCGTTACTTATTCCCCATCTATCAGCACCTGAAGTATTTCCACAAGCATTACTCCCAAAATCTATCAACGCATCTCCACCTGATTTTAAAGTAAGGATGTCGTCTTTTATACAAAGAGCAGAAGATTGAAAATCTTGAGCCACTAATATGTTAATTTTTGTTGTAATACCATTACTTGGAACATATTCTATAATAAAAGAAGATATTTGCCATTTCCCTACTACTAATTCTTGTTTGGTTTTCGGAACTACTTCTTCTTTTGTGCAAGCACTTACTAATACTGTTATAAAAATAATAAAAGCTACTCTTTTCATAAAATTGCACTTTGTCATAACTATAAAAAATTAAATTATTGCTTTATACTAAAATTAATACATAGCAATTTACACTCTTTTCTCAATGTTTCATTATATCATCATTAAAATAAGTATAAAAAATGAAAAAAATGAAAAAAGTGAAAGTATTTTTTTTATAAAAAACAATTTTAATCAAGATTTTCAAGATATGCCACGGTGAATCAAAATTACATTCAGCCAGATCAAAATTATTTCTACGGGGTATAAGTAGTTTTTAACAAAGTAGTAGTAGTTTCTTTTGTATTTTCTATTTATTCAATTGAAAAATCTGTTATTCCTTGAGAAATTTCTACTTCTCTTTCATTTCATTGGATTTTTATTTCTTTCAATGAACCTTGTATTGCATTTCTAAGAAGCAAAATAAGTCAAAGTTTTTTAGATGTGTGTCTTATGGATGTTTCATATCCTCAGAATTTGTTATTTGCTCTATAAATTATGAATGATTAGTTCTTAATCACCTTTTCCGCCTTTAAAATCTCTCCTTTTTCCCCATATACCACCACAATATATTCTCCCTTTGGCATGGTTTTTATATCTATAGATACCCCATATCCAATCCCCAATCCCCCATCAGATACCTCATTTCCCTTTACATCATATATTTTTACGGAAGAGACTTTTTGGCTTTTATCCCATTGAATGGTAATGTAGTCATCGGCAGGGTTTGGGAAAATACGAATGTGAGTATTTGGTGTTTCTATAAAAG
>JASGCU010000094.1 GCA_030053935.1 Chitinophagaceae bacterium | reverse complement strand
TGCCAAATAATTTCATTTCTAAAGTTTTTATCTCCAAAAACTTTATCTAAAATATATACTTTTATATAAGCATTTGCATGCCAATCACAGTGTAAAAATAGGGATCCTGTTTGTTTTAATATTCGGTGCATTTCTATGACTCGTTCTTTGAGCCAAGCAATATAATGGTCTATTCCTCCTGAAAAGCGGTCTTCAAAACTTCGCACTTCTCCATTGTCTCCCCAAATTACCTCGTAATTTCTATTGCTAAAAAACGGTGGGTCAAGATAGATTAAATCCACCGTTTCTGTTTCTATAGTTCGTAAAATTTCTAAATTATCTCCTAAAATGAGTTTGTTTATATCCATTGTTTTTATTTTTTATTATTCCCTTGTATTATTGCATATTTTTAAATTGTCTGAATATATTTTTTATTTATAACTATTTAGATACCACTATCTTTGCGGCACAATAAGAATAAAAAAATATACCACAAAATTTACAAAGAAAGCAGGTAATAAATCTGCCTATCGGCGACCAAAAAAGTATTTTACAAGATTGTAATTATCTCCAACTATGTAGTAAGGTAGTTTTGAATGTTCTTTCTATCTGGATTCGGAGTATAAAAAAAAGCCCACGCTATAAAACGTGGGTTATATTAGAAGTATAACAATAAATTTTTAGAATTCCCTCTCATATTTTGAAACTATTTTTTAGTAATCTTGTTTTTGTATTTTACATATTTTGAGAAGAGAGTTTTGTACTTATGTAGTCTCTATTTAGTTTTGCGATAGTGGTGAGCGGGATTTGTTTTGGGCATTCCGCTGCGCAGGCTCCCGTATTAGTGCATGCTCCAAAACCTTCTTCATCCATTTGAGCAACCATTTTTTCTACTCTCTGTTTTTGTTCTACCATTCCTTGTGGTAACAGTCCCAAATGAGTTGTTTTTGCAGCTACAAAGAGCATTGCAGAAGCATTTTTACAAGCAGCTACACAGGCACCGCATCCAATACAAGAGGCAGCATCCATAGATTGTTCCGCAATATTTTGAGATATAGGTATAGTATTTGCATCAGGGACACCACCAGTATTTACAGAAATATATCCTCCTGCTTGAATAATTCTATCAAATGCTCCTCTGTTTACTACGAGGTCTCTTATCACGGGGAATGCTTTTGCTCTCCATGGCTCTACCCATATAACTTCGTTATTTTTAAAACTTCTCATGTGGAGTTGACAAGTTGTTGTTTGTAAAGGTCCATGAGGTTTTCCATTTATGTAAAGGCTGCATGCTCCACAAATTCCTTCTCTACAGTCATGATCGAAATGAATTGGTTCTTCTCCTCGTTTTTCGATTTGTAAGTTAAGAATATCTAACATCTCTAAAAAAGAGATATCTGGAGATACATCTGAAATAGTATAGGTGATAAAATCTCCTCTTACTTCAGTATTTTTTTGTCTCCATACCTTTAGTGTAAGATTCATAAAATAATTTTGGTTTATGTTATTATACTCTTTTTCCTATTCTTGCTTTTATAGCAAATTTTACATATTTTTTAATATTCTGGACTTCTTCTATAGTTAAATTCAAAGATTTAGCAATATTTTTAATTTTACGAAGTTCTTGGGAATCTAGTAAATGATCAGAAAATGCTAAAAAAAACATATTTACGATGAGTGAATGTCTTAAATCGGTTACAGCGAGTTTTTGAATATATTGTTGCATATCTTTTTCATTGTTCTGGTTTTTCATAAACTCTACTACTGTACTTTTAGTTTTTTGAGATATATTAGAAATATCGCAAAATTTATTCATCATTTTTATTTCTTCTTCTAATATTTTTCCATCTGCTAATGCAATGCTCGAAAGAACACATAAATATGTTACTTTTTCTTCTTCAGTTCTATCTTGTAAGGGATTCACCTTGATATAATCTAAAATATTATCCATGATTGTTGTAGTTAAATTATTAATGTATGTGGTATAATTTTATTTCAAATTTTTACTTTTATAGCAAATTTTACATAATTTTTAATATCTTTTACATCCTCAATAGGTATATTGAGAGATTTAGCAGTATCTTTAATTTTACGAAGTTCTTGTGGTAATAATATAAAGTCTGAAAATGCTAAAAAAAACATATTTACGATGAGAGAGTATTTTAAATCTGTTATAGCAATTTTTTGAATATATTTTTCGGTTATTTTTTCATTATTTGGTTTTTGCATAAATTGTAATATTTTTTTTTTTGCTTTTTGAGAAATATCAGAAATATCACAAAGTTTATTTATCATTTCTATTTCTTCATCTAATACTTTTCCATCCGCCATTGCTATGGTAGATAAAATAGATAGATACATTATTTTTTCTTCCTCTGTTTTATTTTGCAAAGGATTTGTTTTTATATGGTTTAGAATATTACTCATGGCGATAATATATTTTTAGTACTTTATTTATAACTTCTTTGTGATGGTTTTACATTTTCAAACATGAGTTTTTCTGTATGAAAAGAATGTTGCATTGGTTTTAGGTATTTCCATACGGATACATGACTAAAATTTGCATCGTCGCGTTTGGCTTCTCCATCTTCGGTTTGATATTCTTCTCTAAAATGCCCACCACAAGATTCATTTCTTTCCATAGCATCTTTGATCATAAGGTACCCAAGTTCTATAAAATCGGCAACTCTGTTTGCTTTTTCTATGGACATATTTAATTCTTCATTTTTTCCGCTTATCTTTAAATTATTCCAAAATTCTTCATAAATAGATAATACTTGAGATTGCGCATGAATAAGTCCTTCTTTTGTTCGGGACATTCCGCAATAGTCCCAAATAACTTTTCCTAATGCTTTATGAAACTCTGATGGGGTTTTATTTCCTTTTATAGAAAGAAGTTTTGAAATATTTTGTTTTACAGATTCTTCTGTTTCTTTAAAGGCGTTATGTGTTGTAGGTACTTTTTCTGATGGTATGCGTGCTAAATAATCTCCAACAGTATAGGGTGCTATAAAATATCCATCTGCTAACCCTTGCATCAATGCTGATGCTCCTAATCTATTTGCTCCATGGTCTGAGAAATTTGCTTCTCCTAAAGCAAATAGACCTGGGATATTGGTCATAAGATTATAATCTACCCATAATCCTCCCATGGTATAGTGAACTGCGGGGTATATCATCATTGGTTCTTTATATGGATTTTTTCCGGTTATTTGTAAATAAATATCAAAAAGATTTCCATATTTAGTCGATATATTTTTTTCTCCATCACGTTTAATTGCATCTCTAAAGTCCAAATAAACTGCTAATCCTTCTGTAGATACACCTCTTCCTTGATCACAAACTTCTTTTGCGTTCCTTGATGCGACATCTCGTGGTACTAAATTTCCAAAAGAAGGATATTTTCTTTCTAAAAAATAATCTCTGTCTTCTTCTGCTACATCAGATGGGTTTATGATATTTTTTTTTAATTTTTCGGATGTTTCTATTGTTTTTGGAACCCAAACTCTTCCGTCGTTTCTTAAAGATTCTGACATGAGAGTGAGTTTTGATTGGTGTTCTCCGTGAACGGGAATACAAGTAGGGTGAATTTGGGTAAAGCATGGGTTTGCAAAAGCAGCGCCTTTTTTATGAGATCTCCATGCGGCTGTTACATTGGATCCAATAGCATTTGTAGAAAGAAAAAATACATTTCCATATCCTCCTGTACAGAGAAGCACTGCATGTGCAGAATGTGATTCTATTTTCCCCGTAACAAGATCTCTTACTACAATACCTTTTGCTACACCATCTATAGTTACTATGTCCATCAGTTCTGTCCTACTGTACATTTTTATTTTTCCTGATCCAATTTGTTTACTTAAAGCGCTGTAAGCACCTAGCAATAATTGTTGTCCCGTTTGTCCCTTGGCATAAAAAGTTCTTGAAACTTGTGCTCCGCCAAAAGATCTGTTAGCCAGTAATCCTCCATATTCTCTTGCAAAAGGTACTCCTTGTGCTACACATTGATCTATTATATTGACACTTACTTCTGCTAATCTATAAACATTTGCTTCTCTACTTCTATAATCTCCTCCTTTTATAGTATCATAAAATAATCTAAAAATACTATCTCCATCGTTCTGATAGTTTTTCGCTGCATTTATTCCACCTTGTGCGGCAATGCTGTGTGCTCTTCTGGGGCTGTCTTGAAAACAAAACGATTTTACATTATAGCCCAATTCTGACAAACTAGCAGCTGCGGATGAACCTGCTAAACCTGTTCCTACTACTATAATATCATATTTTCTTTTATTAGCAGGATTTACTAATTTTAAATCAAATTTATGTTTTGTCCATTTTTCTGAAAGGGGGCCATCGGGTATTTTTGAATTTAATTCCATAGCATAAAATTCTTTGGTTGAATCATTAAAAATTATAATGAATTTTGAATCATTATGTAAATATATCTTTTTTATTTTTCAATTCACAAAATAAATAAATTTTTTACTTAAAAATTTATTTATTATTTAAAATAATAACGATTATCTTCAATTATTGTAATTATCTTGTCTCAAAAAGTATTTTATAGAGTTTTTGTAACTATTGATATGCTTTTTTAAACCTCTATTATAAAAGGGTCTGATATTCAAATTTCAAATAAGAAGGTCTTCCCTATTTTTGTAAATATTATTTCTATATTTATCAGATGATATTCTGAATATTTTTTATACTTCGTATTACATTTTCTACTAAAACTCTGATTATGTTATACTTATCACTGTGCTTCGTAGGTAGATTTAAAATTTATACCATTATATATTCCGAAATCATTTTATCAAATAATTTTCTTTGGATACCTACCAAGCGCTTAAGTGTCCCTGCATTGTTATTTTTTATATTTTCTTATTTCAATATCCAAATTCCATATATTTTTTAGTAAAAACCAAATTTACTGTCCAGGTATTAATTATGCTATGAAATATGTATAATAAATGTTGTATCTATTTTACACAGAAATACAATATTTTCATCGATCAATAATAGATTGAAGCGAATACTATTCTATTTTTATAAATTTATTGAATCTTGATGTAATAATTATCCATTATGCAAGAGTTCTATTCTATAATTACCAAGATATTTTGAAAACGAAAATGATTCGGGTAAAAGATTATCTCATTTAAATGTAAATATTTATTGGTTTTATATAATAATGATATAAATATTATAAGAAAAAATAAGATATCTTATCGGGGTGAGCTAATTTTCACTTAAAATAATTTTAAAAGTTGTTCCTTTTCCTAATTCGGATTCTTTTACAAATATCTTTCCTCTGTGATATTGTTCAATGATTCTCTTGCAAAGAGTAAGTCCGAGTCCCCATCCACGTTTCTTTTTTGTGTATCCTGGTTCAAACACTTTTTCAAATTCGTTTTTCATAAGTCCTCTTCCCGTATCTCTTATTTCTATAAATACTTGATTATGGTTTGCTTTTATTATTTTTATGCTCACGAATCCTTTTCCTGAGAGTGATTCTACTGCATTTTTACAGACGTTTTCTATTACCCATGAATAAAGTGGTTTATTGACAAGTGCAGATATATCTAAACTTTTGGTGGGAATGGTTACAAGTTCTAAATGAATATCTGTAGGAATTCTTTTTTCAATATATTCTAATACTTCTTTGGTAATATTGACGATATTTTCTTGCTGAAAATTATTTACAGGCGATCCTATTTGAGAAAATCTTTCTGTGATAGTTTGCAATTTATCAATATCTTTTTCGAGTTCTTCCACAAATGCAGAATTTTTGAATTGTTCATCGTTTTTGAGATGCTCTAACCAACCTATAAGGGAGGATAGAGGGGTGCCCAATTGATGTGCTGTTTCTTTTGCCAATCCAATCCAAGTATTATTTTCTTCTATTTTTTTGAGATAGAGAAATCCCGCATACATTATCAAACCAAAGATAAGAATAATAATAATTTGAATGTAAGGAAAGTATTGCAGTTCTTTGAGAAGGTAAGAATTTTCGTAATAGATATAATTATATTGAGGGGGTTGATTGAGTTTTCCTTTTACGACGAGTATCTTGATAGGTTTGTACTGCTGTTCCATATTTTCTATTCGTCTTTGGAGGATATTTTTTTTCTCTCTCTCAGAGGTAATTTTTTCTAACTGATATATATTTCTATATTCGAGGGCTATTTTATGCTCATCAGTAAGGATTACGGGGATATAGTTATTAGGAATAATAATTTCTTGGAGTATAAAGGTAAAGTTTTGTGAGTATTCTTTTTCATTGCTTACATATTCTAAGGTTTTAGCGTACAGATTTATCCATTTTTCCTCTCTCTCTTTCAATTTATTTATTAAAAGGTTTACATATACGATGGAAGCGGCGCTGATGATGATTCCTATAATACAGATACAAATTTTTATGGATGATTTTTCTATTTTTATACTCTCCCATACAAAACAACCTCTGAATGTATTTTTTATTTTTTCTGTTAACATTTTTATTCCCTTGAGTATTCTTTTGATACTATTTTTTTAAGTCGTAATAGGTGTTTTATGTATTTTATATGTTTTATGTTTACTTTGTGTATTTTTTGTTTTCTTTGTATGTTTTGTGGAACTTTTGAAATAAAAAATACTATAATAAAAAGGAAATGGTATCAAACAAATAAATAAAATGAAAATAGATTTAAGTTTTTTAAATGACCAGCAGAGAGAAGCAGTGATGAGTGAACAAAAACGCATTCTGGTATTAGCGGCTGCAGGTTCGGGGAAAACAAAGACGTTAGTGGAGAAACTTACCTACCTTATACAAGAAAAAGGAGTGAATCCACAGAATATATTAGCAATTACCTTTACTAAAAATGCTGCAAATGAGATGCATCATCGTTTTACTTTCATCAATAGCCCTCTTGCGGATCGTCAATTGTCGGAAGAATCTACGGAATACAATCCAAAACTCTATAAAAAAAAGCATCTTTCCGATGTTCCAACTATAAAAAACTTCCATAGCTTTTGTTTTGAGGTTTTAAAGCAATTTGGGGCGAATCAATTTGACAATAAATTTAAAATAATTTTAGATAAAAAGTGGAGTGAAGACGATGAATTTTCGCATCATATAGCGGAAGAAACTATTTTTGAAGTGCTTCATAAAATAACTCTGCAAGAATGCGAAGAAGGGGACTTTTTACTTTTGCTCAAAAGATATATCATAGATTATTATGTGGATAAAATAGATAAATCATTTGAAAAAAAAGAAGCGACTTCCTTTAGAGAACATGCAAAATACTATACTACTCTCAATGGTATCTCTGTCCGCTCTAAATCGGAGCAGTATATTGCTGATTGGCTCTATAGACATAAAATATATTTTGAATATGAGCCAACTCTTAATGTGGGCGGGGATTTTGATTTTCATCCCGACTTTTTTATACCTGATGCAGACCTTTATATAGAGCATACCAGCAATCAAAGTTATGAGATGAAGGGGAAAGAGTGGCAATTTCGCAAGGGGAAGCTTTTGTTAGTGAAAACTTATGAAAGTATGACAAAAGATTCTCATGCATTTAATATTGCTTTGGAGAGAATACTCAAAAATAGATTGCCTGCATACTTTCAAAAGCAAGCGCCGCTGTCTTTTTCGGAGGAATTTAATACTTATAATGAGTATTTAAAGCTCTTTCTCTTAGATGTTTTGCAGGTTATTCATCTTCTGAAAGTAGAAAATAAAGGATTAGATAGTATATTTGAACATTCACAAAGGGATCAGCACGAAAGAGTAAGGATTTTTTATACCATAGCCAACAGATTGATACAAAAATACCATCAATACTGTGTCAATAAGTCCTATTTGGACTTTGAAGATCTTATTTCTACCTCTATACAGCTCTTTAAAAATAATCTCGATATAATAAATATTCTCAAAGCAAAGTATAAATATATATTAGTAGATGAATTTCAGGATGTCAATACCACACAAATAGAATTACTCAAAATTCTTTTAACCCCTGAGAGCCAGCTCTTTTGTGTGGGTGATGATTGGCAGAGTGTGTATAGTTTTAGAGGGGCAGATGTGCATTATATCATTGATTTTGAAAAGTATTTTCCTCCTGCTCAGATAATAAAGTTAAATCTCAACTACCGAAGCACTCAAAACATTGTAGAAGCGAGTAACGAAGTCATAAAACATAATAAACTTCAGGTAGAAAAACACATCTATTCCTCTAAAACAAATGAACACAAAATAGTTATATTTACAGGGGCAAACGAAAATGACAATATAAAGTTTTGTATAGAGAAAATAAAGCAAATGCTTGCTGAAAATGTAAAAGTAGAGGATATTTTATTGCTATACAGAAGAACGGATATGTTTACGCACTCGCATAATGCTCAAAAAACTTCTTATAAAGGGGGGTTTGCAAAAGAAAATATATCTATTCCTACTAAAACCATTCACTCTGCAAAGGGTATGGAAGCAAAAGTTGTGTTTGTTATAGGGCTTAATAACGGATATAGGGGTTTTCCTGATATATGGATGAAAGATAGGATATTTCAAGTCATCAAAAAACCACGTTACGAATCTCTTTTAGAAGAAGAACGAAGGTTATTTTATGTTGCCATTACAAGAGCTAAGGAGAAATTATTTCTGATAACGGAAAAAGGAAAAGAATCTGTGTTTCTCAAAGAAATACCTGAAATGTATACCGTAAAAACATCACAAATATTGGGTATGGGGTGTCCCAAATGTTTTAGTGAGTTAGAGCCGTTGTTTACTTTTTGTCCTTATTGCGGAACCAAAGTAGAACAATCAATGGAAGAGTTGGTATGAACATGTGTTGCTATAAGGTAGGTTCTAAAAACTGATTTCTTACAAAAAAAAGATATTGCATGCAATGTCTTTTTTTAAATAATGAAGACAGAAGTTTTTCTGCCCTTGCAATTATTTTTTCATTACTCTTTTAGTACTTTCTCCGCCTTTAAAATCTCTCCTTTTTCTCCATATACCACCACAATATATTCTCCCTTTGGCATGGTTTTTATATCTATAGATACCCCATATCCAATCCCCAATCCCCCATCAGATACCTCATTTCCCTTTACATCATATATTTTTACGGAAGAGACTTTTTGGTTTTTATCCCATTGAATGGTCATGTAGTCATCGGCAGGGTTTGGGAAAATGGTTATAAAAGGATTTTCTACTGCAATGGCAT
>JASGCU010000093.1 GCA_030053935.1 Chitinophagaceae bacterium | reverse complement strand
CATCTGTAAAAAGATCTCTCTTTTTTTTGTTTTTTATTAAAAAAAGAAATATTTGTATTATTTTTTGTAAAATTGTAATGATGTGTCAATAAACTTAAAATATTGTAATATATTGTTATATTGTTTTTTTTCATTTGATATTTTAGATATCAGATAATAAATAATTAAATACTCTCTCAATTGTATAGTAATGAAAAAATATAATATTGTTATTTTGTATTCATATATATTTTTTTTAATGGACTTTCATACTTTTGGTGAGCCATTAAAAGAAAAAACAAATAATCCTAAACCGATTATTTTTCATATAAAACTTTCAGGGGAAATAGATCCTCGGTCTAATAGATATATAATGCTTGCTTTAGAAAAAGCGACGAAGGAAAAAGCAGACTATATAATATTAGAAATAGATACGTATGGTGGAGCATTAAATGACGCAGATGATATAAGAACAGCACTTCTGAATTTTAAAAAACCCATTTATGCCTACATAAATAAAGATGCAGCATCAGCGGGAGCTTTAATTTCTATTGCTTGCGATAGCATTTATATGAGTGATGGAGCAAGTATAGGTGCAGCAACCGTAGTAACCGCAGATGGTTCGGCTGCCCCTGATAAATATCAAAGTTATATGCGATCTATTATGCGATCTACAGCAGAAGCAAACGGAAGAAATCCTCAAATAGCAGAAGCAATGGTAGATCAAACAATTGTTTTACAAGATTCTTCCATAAAAAAAACAGGAAAAGTAATTACATTTTCTACCAGCGAAGCCATTAAATATGAGTTTTGCGAAGCAAAAGTAAATAATATAGAAGACATTCTCAAGAGAATCGAAATACAACCTAAGCAATATATCATAAAAACATTTTCTATAGGATTAGTAGAAAAAATAATAGCCATCTTCTTAAATCCATATATATCCGGCTTATTAATTTTATGCATCATAGGAGGAATTTATTTTGAAATGCAATCACCTGGTATCGGTTTCCCATTGGTGATAGCTGTCATAGCAGCAATACTTTATTTTGTTCCTTATTATCTCAATGGATTAACAGAAAATTGGGAAATACTTTTGTTTATAATAGGAATAGGACTTTTAGGGGTGGAACTTTTTGTAATACCCGGGTTTGGAATTTTTGGTATATTAGGGATAGCCATCATGATGTTCTCTTTAGTCCTTTCCATGATTAATAATATTGAATTTGATTTCTCTTTTGTAAAAATGGATACATTTATGCTTGCTTGTATAGTAACAGGAATCTCCGTTCTTTCATTTCTTATATTGTTTTTTTTCGGATCTTCTGAAATAATAAAATCTAAATATTTTCAAAAAGTAGCTCTTTCACAAGTCATGGATAGAGAGGCAGGGTTTAGCAGCTCCCCCCTTACAGGGAAACTGATAGGAAAAGTAGGAAAAACATATACTATTTTGAAACCGAGCGGAAAAGTAATCATAGATGATATTATTTATGATGCTATAAGCCGGGGAGGATACATTGAAATAGAAAAAAATATAGAGGTCATATCTGAAGAAGGAACTACCATAAAAGTAAAAGAAATACAAATATAAAAAATGATCTTTACAATTGTTTTATCTCTCTGTTTATTTTTTTTCTTTATCCAACTCATACTTCTCATCTATTGGAGTAGAGGAATAATAAAAATAAGTAAAGAAAATAAGTACCAGCTTCATACGAATTCCAACGAAGGAATATCTGTAATAGTGTGTATTCACAATCAAGAAGCAAAAATAAAAGTATTACTACCCGCATTATTAGGACAAGATCACCCTCATTTTGAAGTAGTAATAGTAAATATAAATAGTGACGAAGCAACTACGCTTTTTATTAATAATGAAAAAAACTTGCACGAAAATCTAAAAGTGGTAAATATTTCATATATTCCACCACACGTTACTACCAAAAAATATGCTCTCACTTTAGGAATAAAAGCTGCGAGCTATGATATAGTAGCATTTACAGAAGCCCATTGTATACCACATTCGGATTGGTTAAAATCTATCGCAAATTCCTTTCAAAATGATAAAGAAATAAAATTTAGCATCGGATATTCTCCTTATTTTACAGAAAAAACACTTTTAAACAGAATTATACAATACGATACCACATTAATCGGAATGCAATGTATAGGGAGTTTGGGTAATAAAAGACCTTTTATGGCTAACGGAAAAAATTTAGCATACAGAAAATCCTTTTTTTTAGAAAATAAAGGATTTGAAAAATCCATAACATACCCATCAGGGTATGATGATATATATGTAAACAAATGGGCAACTCCTCGTAATACTACGGGAGTATTTTTTAAAGAATCTATTGTTTATTCATATCCTTACAAAAAATTAATAGATTTTTGGAAACAGAAACTCATACATTTAAACAATAGAAGTTACTACACCCACGGTAGGTTTTCTATTTATATATGGGAATTTTCTCAAGTAGCGTTTTATATTTCTTTTATATCACTTTTTTTTCTCATAGATACCATATCTTTTCTTTCCATTCCTTTACTTTTTATCTGCATCTTACCCATAAGGTTTTTTCTCTGGGGAATATTTGTTCTACTATTTAATAAAAAAAGCGGACAACAAAGATTCTTATCCAGCATATCATTTTTGGATATATTATACAGCATACATCTTCTGATTTTACTTTTAACAATATTCTTAAAAAAAATATTTGTATGGAGATAATAAAAGATGCTCGTATCATTGTTCAATATTTTCCAAATATATCCGACCATCAAAAACAATTATTTACCCAACTTTCCGCATTATATGAAGAATGGAATACAAAAATAAATGTAGTATCTCGAAAAGACATTGATAATATTTACACACATCATATCCTTCACTCACTCAGTATTGCTAAAATAATACATTTCAAACCAAATACAAACATAATAGATATCGGAACAGGTGGAGGATTTCCTGGGATTCCTCTTGCAATAATGTTCCCTCAAGCACAATTTACTCTCATAGATTCTATTGGGAAAAAAATAAAAGTTGTAGAATCTATAGCAAAAGAACTGCAACTAACAAATATAATATACCAACAAATAAGAGCAGAAGATATGAATGGAAAATGGGATTTTGTATTGAGTAGAGGAGTAACAAATATGCATACATTAACCCAATGGGTTAAAAAAAAAATAAATACACAACCAAAACACGAAATTCCCAATGGAATATTTTGTTTCAAGGGTGGAGAAATAGAAGAAGAATTGAGTCACGTAGAATACCCATGGATACCGTATGATATAACTGATTTTTTTTATGAAGAATATTTTAAAACAAAAAAAATAATCCACATATCTCTATAAAGTAAAAATATGACATTAGAAGATCTACACCAATACTGTATATCAAAAGAAGAAACCGTAGGAGAATTCCCATTTGATCGAGACACCTTAGCATTCAAAGTGAAAGGAAAGATATTCGCTCTCACCTCTATGAAAAAATGGGAAGAACAAACCCCTTCTATAAACTTAAAATGCAATCCAGAAAAATCTATACAGCTAAGAGAACACTATAATTCTATTACCCCAGGGTACCACATGAACAAAAAGCATTGGAATACCATACAAATTAATAAAGAAGTAACAGATACACTTTTATATCAGCTTATAGACCATTCTTATAATATAATATGTAAAAGTTCAACTAAAAAAACAAAAATAATAAAAATATAAACCATAATTAAAAAAAATAAATAAGATTATAAAAAAATATCTAATTATATTTATTTTTGGCAATAATGAAACATATTAATATAAAGCATTCATTTCATTAAAAAAAAAACAATACATAATTTTAAATAACTATATAGAATAATAATGCACTCAACAACATCAAGCATAAGAATACCGCTGATAACAAATGGAAAAACAGTACATGATGTTACAGTAGATATATGCAGACGAGTAGAAGAAAAACCAACCAAGCTATGGTACTTAGCATTAAGTATATCATTGCTTCTTTTGGGATTTGGTACATATTGTGTAGCTATTACACTGTGGGAAGGAATAGGAAAATGGGGATTAAATAAAACTGTTGGATGGGCCTGGGACATAACAAACTTTGTATGGTGGGTAGGAATTGGGCATGCGGGAACGCTCATTTCTGCAATACTCCTCTTATTTCGCCAAAAATGGAGAATGTCCATTAATAGAGCAGCAGAAGCAATGACCATATTTGCAGTTATTTGTGCTGCTATATTTCCATTCCTGCACATGGGAAGATTATGGTTAGGCATCTATTGGGTATTTCCCCTTCCAAATACATTTGGATCCCTATGGGTAAATTTTAACTCCCCCCTTTTATGGGATGTATTTGCAATATCCACTTATTTTTCAGTTTCATTAGTATTTTGGTATATAGGGCTTATACCTGATTTTGCAAGCATACGTGATAGAGCCACTACAAAAACATCTAAAAAAATATATGGCATACTCAGCTTAGGATGGGATGGAGCTGCGAAAACATGGTCTCGCTATGAATCCATCTGCCTTATATTAGCAGGGTTAGCAACGCCTTTAGTTCTTTCTGTTCATACTATAGTGTCTTTTGATTTTGCAACTTCTGTAATTCCTGGATGGCATACTACCATATTTCCTCCTTACTTTGTTGCAGGAGCAATATTCTCAGGTTTTGCTATGGTTCTCACTCTTTTACTCATTACACGAAAAGTATATAAATTAGAAGATTATATTACGATTCAGCATATAGAACTGATGAATATTATTATAATAGTAACAGGATCTATTGTAGGAATAGCGTATATTACAGAGTTTTTTATGGCATGGTATAGTGGAGTAGAATATGAATTTTACGCATTTTATAACAGAGCAACAGGTCCCTACTGGTGGGCGTATTGGTCTATGATGACTTGTAATGTAATATCCCCACAACTTTTTTGGTTCAAGAAAATACGCACAAACCTCGCAGCTACTTTTATACTTTCTATAGTAGTAAATATAGGAATGTGGTTTGAAAGATTTGTCATCATCGTAACCTCTATTCATAGAGATTATATTCCATCCAGCTGGGCTATGTTCTATCCTACTATGTATGACGTAGGAGATTATATATTCTCTTTTGGAGTATTTTTTACATTTTTCTTTCTCTTCGCCAAGTTTTTTCCAGTAATAAATATGGCAGAAGTAAAAAGTATAATAAGCACAGATTCTGAAAAAATAAAAAAATAAAACACAAATGAATTCTGAAAATAAATTTTTAATAGGAGTGTTTGATAATGAACACGTACTGCTGAGCGGAATAAAAAAATTGCGAGATAATGGAATAAAAATATATGAAGTGTACTCTCCTTTTCCTGTGCATGGAATAGATGAAGCACTCAGCTATAGAAGATCACGCCTTCCTATTGTAGCATTTTTATTTGGTATAACAGGAACGACCCTCGCTCTCACCATGCAAATAGGTATGATGGCAGTAGATTGGCCTATGATTATAGGAGGAAAGGACTTCTTACCATTCCCATCTTTTATACCCGTGACTTTTGAACTCACTGTACTATTAGCAGCGTTTGGAATGGTAGGAACTTTTTTAGTCATCAGTAATCTCAAACCCTGGGGAAAACCGAGAATGTTTGATATAAGGAGTACGGACGACAAGCACATAGTAGCAATTGAGTTATCTAAAAATAAACACTCCGCAAGCGAAGTAAGGATTCTTCTAAAATCTAGTGGAGCATCCGAAGTAAATGAAAAAATAATATCTTAATAAAATAATATCATGAAAAAAAAATATATTTATACTACAATATTTTTATTAATGTTGGGATGCAAAGCAAAAGATAACTATCCTGGAAGAGAATACGCACCTAATATGTATCATTCTGTAGCTTATGAACCTCTCACACAAATAAAAGACCCAGAAGCAGGTAGATGGCTCACTTCCCATGATGGAAAATATGCAGAATACTTTAATTCTAATCCATACAACATATCCATGATGAATATGAGGGAACCAGTAGAAGGAACCGTGAAAAGAAATGCAACAGGACTCCTCCCCTACCGACTTCCAAAAGATTCTCTTCAGTATGCAGGAAAATTCATAAAAAACCCATTGGATTCAACAGAAATAATCCTTTCTCAAGGCAAACAACTCTTTGAAAGATTTTGTAAACACTGTCACGGAGAAACAGGTCTCGGGGATGGAGAAGTAGGAAAAGTATATAAAGGGGTTACTCCTTATAATTCAGCAGCCGTAAAAAACGCTCCCGAAGGTCATATATTTCACGTTATTACCCATGGAAAAGGAAGAATGAAAGCACATTCCTCCCAAATATCTATTGAAGAAAGATGGAAAATTGTAAGATACGTCCAAACTCTCCAAAAACAATAAAAAATTGATATCCGCTGATATATATAATTTTATATATTCTTATTGAGAGGTTCTAAAAATTCAAATCCTAAAAACTATATCCCTTAAAAATCAATAGTTACCAACACTTTTTTTTTGCAAGAAATCAATTTTTAGAACCCACCTATTGTTATACCAAATACTTTATTTATTTTCGTTCTTTATAAACACTCAATAAAATAATCAACATACTTTTATGCAGTATAAAAATAATAATGATAAACATTCCATTTTGACTATTATATTCAGTAGTTATAGCAGTGCCGTTCAAAAAAAACTTCTGCCGATGTTTTTATTTATAACACTCTATTCATCTCTTATATGTTTTATAGTAGATTATTTTGGTATTCATGAGCATTTTGATGGTGCTGTATCTTTCCATTCCTTGTTAGGGGTCGTTTTAGGATTATTTTTAGTTTTTAGAACAAATACTGCTTATGATAGATGGTGGGAAGGAAGACGTCTTTGGGGACAGCTAACCAACGATTCAAGAGCATTAGCAATAAAAGTAAATGCTTTTATTCCAATTCAATATGGATCTGATAGAATATTTTTTATAAATTTTATTTCTAACTTTGCTGTCGCATTAAAGCAACATCTAAGAAGCGAACCTATTATTGAAGGACTTGCGTTTCAAAACGAAGAAGAAAAAAAACAAATAGATTCCAGTGTAAATAAACCCGCCGAAATATGTGCTTCTATGGCAAAAAAAATAAATATTATATATAAAGAAAAAAAAATAGATGGCTTCCAATTGCAAACGTTAATAAGAGACCTAAATTCTTTTACAGATATATTAGGAGGTTGTGAAAGGATCAAAAGCACCCCCATACCTCGTTCCTATAGATTATTTCTAAGAAAATTTTTGTTCTTATATACCTATACACTCCCTTTTGCTTTTGTGTTAGATTTTAAATATATAACTATCCCCGTAGTAATGCTTGTTTTTTATATATTAGTGAGTATAGAACTTATCGCAGCAGAAATAGAAGATCCTTTTGGAAGAGATGTGAATGACCTACCAACAGATATAATTTCTACAAATATTCATAAAAGTGTTACACAAATAATAAAACATTCATAACAAACAATAATAATCATTAACTCTAAAAAATGCTAAAAAAAGCTCTTATAACAGGTGTAACGGGACAAGATGGTGCATATCTTTCTGAATTTCTCTTAGAAAAAGGATATGAAGTATTTGGAATAAAAAGACGTTCTTCTTCTTTTAACACAGAAAGAATAGACCATTTAGTAAAAGATCAGCATGAAAAAGAAATAAAATTCAAACTATACTACGGTGACCTGACAGATAGCACAAACCTTATTCGTATAATACAAGAAATACTACCCGATGAAATATATAATTTAGGAGCCATGAGTCATGTAAAAGTAAGCTTCGATACCCCTGAATATACCGCAAATGCAGATGGAATAGGAACTTTACGCTTATTAGAAGCTATTCGTATACTCGGCTTAACCCAACAAACAAAAATATACCAAGCAAGTACCTCCGAACTATACGGATTAGTACAAGAAGTTCCACAAAAAGAAACAACCTCTTTTTACCCACGTTCACCTTACGCAGTCGCAAAACTCTATGCCTATTGGATAACCGTCAATTATAGAGAAGCATACAATATGTTTGCTTGTAACGGCATTCTTTTTAATCACGAATCACCCCTGAGAGGAGAAACTTTTGTGACCCGAAAAATTACCAGATCTGTAGTTAATATCGCATTAGGTATTGAAAAAAAATTATATCTCGGAAATCTAAACAGCCAAAGAGATTGGGGACATGCAAAAGATTATGTAGAAGCAATGTATCTCATTCTGCAACAAAAACAAGCAGAAGATTTTGTCATAGCTACAGGAAAAACAACAGAAGTCCGTCAGTTTGTTAAAATGGCTTTTCAATGGATGGGCATAGAAGTACAGTTTGAAAAATCCGGTATCCATGAGGTAGGAATTATTTCTCAAATACATACAGAACGTTTCAAAGAACTCAATATCAAAAATACACTTTTGAAGCCAAATACAGAAGTAGTATGTGTGGACTCTCGATATTTTAGACCTACTGAGGTAGACCTGCTCATTGGCGACTCTACTAAAGCACAACAAAAATTAGGATGGAAACCAAAATATAACATACATTCTCTGGTAGAAGAAATGATGGACAGCGATCTCAAAAAAATCAAAAAACAAATACAACTATACTAAAGTATGAATTCACTTGTTATAATCACAGGTGGAACTAAAGGAATAGGAAAGTCCTTAGTTTCACGATTTATGGATGGCGGATATGATATAATCACTTGCTCTCGCAGTGAAAAAGAACTATCCTTATTAAAAGAAAAGATGGAAGCACTCTATCCATCCCAAAAACTCTATTTTTGCAAAGTAGATGTATCTTTTGAATCAGAAATTTTACAATTTGTAAATTACATACATACATTTCTTCCCCAAAGAAGTATAGAAGTTATTATAAACAACGCAGGTTTTTTTTCAGGTGCAGATATAACAAATAGTGAAGACGGGGAATTAAAAAAACTCATAGATACCAATCTCTATAGTGCATATTATCTCACAAAAAAATTAGCATATATCTTAAAGCAAAAAAAACGAGGGCATATATTTAATATCTGTTCTATAGCAAGTTTGAAAGCATATCCAAATGGAGGGCTCTATACTATTTCTAAATTTGCACTATATGGATTTTCTAAAGCATTGAGAGAAGAACTCATACCTTATAATATAAAAGTTACCTCTGTTTTACCAGGAGCAACCTTTACAGATAGTTGGAAAGATACCCATCTTCCAAAAGAACGTTTTATTGCAGCCGATGATATAGCAAATATAATCTTTCAATCATATCTTACCTCTCATTCTACACTCGTAGAAGATATTATTATACGCCCTTTATTAGGGGATTTGTAATAAAAATGGAG
>JASGCU010000092.1 GCA_030053935.1 Chitinophagaceae bacterium | reverse complement strand
TGAGTTTTTACTATCTCTTGCTCGGCTCTTTAGTTTTATTCATTTATTTTTTTATCCATTTTTCTTTTGAGTATGTGCATATTTTTATACATATTCTATCTCACAAAAGAATAGAGATATTGAAGTAATTGTTTATCCTCATCAGTATATATTTTTTTTCTTCTTTGGAACATATTCTCAATGGTTTCTAATAATTTTTCTATTGCATAGAGAGTGTCATTTTGAGAGTCACTCCATGTAAAATTGGGAATGTATTTTTTAGGAAACCCATGCCCAAAGATATTACATCCTATACCAACGGTCGTTCCCGTATTAAACATAGTATTGATAGAAGATCGAGAATAATCCCCCATAATAATTCCACAAAATAAAACAGCAGTTTCTTCTAATGACTTTGTCTCATAATTCCACATACTTACGTTTTTATAGTTATTTTTTAAGTTAGATGTATTGGTATTAGCACCAAGATTACACCATTCTGCTATAACGCTATTTCCTAAAAAACCATCGTGTGCTTTATTAGAATACCCAAAAAGAACAGAACTGGAAATTTCTCCCCCCACTTTTGAAAAAGGACCTATAGTAGTATTTGGGCGTAGCTTTGTTCCCATATTTGTGGTAACGTTTTCACACAGAGCAACAGGTCCCCTGATAATAGTTCCCTCTCCTACTTCTGTATTAGCCCCAATATAAATAGGACCTGTTTCCGCATTCAAAATAGCCGATTTGATACTCACATTCTCTTCTATAAATATATTTTTTGAGGCATACACATGTGAAAAAGGGTCTGATATAAGATAAGAATTTCTTTTATGGGTAACGAGAGAGAAATCATTTTGAATCTCTTCCGCATTGAATTCAAAGATATTCCATACCTTTTGAATACTTTTATACGAGTGGGTGAATATTGTTTTTTTAGCAGTATTAAACCTGATGGCTTCAGAGTATGTCAAATGTGTATCGAGGGAAAATGCTATCAATGTATTTTCAAAAAAAAGTCCTTCATTGTTTTTGAGATTACAAACAGCATCTACGAGTTTTTTATTCGGAATAGTAGAGCTATCCACGTAGATGTTTTTTTGAGAATACTGTGGAGGAAATTTTGTGTGCAGATATTCCTCCGTGAGAATAGAAACAGTAGTATTTGTATATTTTTTCCACTTTTCGTGAATAGTAAAAATACCACATCGGATATTGGATACGGGTCTTATATACGTGAGAGGCAACAGATTTTTCTTTGTAATAGGATTATCTAAAAGTATAATATGCATTGTGAAATTGATTTTTGTATAATTGTATAATACTATGTGATTCTTATAAAAGACGATTCTCTTTTTTCATTTTAAAATGACTGTAAGCAAGGTCGGTAGCTTCTCTTCCCCTCGTAGTTCTTTTAATATATCCTGATTGAACCAGGAACGGTTCATAAAATTCTTCTATAGTTTCTCCCTCTTCTCCACAAGCACTTCCAATAGAGTTTACCCCCACGGGTCCACCTTTAAAAGTATGTATAATAGTATGCAATATTTTGTTATCCATCTCATCTAATCCATCCGAATCCACCCCCAAAGCTTCTAATGCTTTTTGAGCGATTGGCATATTAATAAAACCATTATTTTGTACCTGTGCAAAGTCCCTTATCCTTCGGAGAAGATTATTCGCTATTCGGGGAGTCCCCCTACTTCTTTTTGCTATTTCTAAAGAAGATTCTTCATCAATAAACACATGAAGCAAAGAAGCAGATCTTTGAACTATTTTTTTTAGTAGGTCGGCTGTATAATATTCTAACCTACCATGGATACCAAAACGAGATCGCAAAGGTGCTGTTAATAAACCTATTCGTGTAGTGGCTCCTATAACCGTAAAAGGATTTAATTTTATCTGAACACTTCTCGCATTAGGACCACTATCCAATACAATATCTATTTTATAATCTTCCATCGCAGCATACAAATATTCTTCTACTATCGGATTTAACCTATGTATCTCATCAATAAATAAGACCTCCAGTGGTTCTAAATTCGTGAGCATACCCGCCAAATCACCAGGTTTTTCTATGACTGGTCCCGATGTTATCCGTATAGAAGCCCCCATTTCCCTCGCAATTATAAGACAAAGAGTAGTCTTTCCCAGCCCCGGCGGACCATGTAACAACACATGATCTAAGGGCTCTTTTCTCTGACGAGCCGCACTTACAAAAACTTTCATATTCTCTATAATACTTTGTTGCCCCTCAAAATCCCGAAAATAAAGAGGTCTTAATGCCTTTTCTATCTCTTGTTCTTCTTTGCTTAATACATTCTTTTCCCCTTGTAAATAATCTTCCCTCATTGTTTGTTTATTACCTTATCAACATAAAATTATAAATGTAAAAAAACAACCTCTTTTTTATCTTTTTCATGGTAAAAATTACGAAATAAAACATTCTTTTTTATAGAATTGCAAAAAACATTCTATTTTCAGAATATTACACACAATTAAAAAATATAATAATTATTTAATAAATTAAAAATAAAAACACAATTAAAAATGAAGTATAAAATAATTTTTCTCATAACAGTACATTTTTTGCTCTCAACAGAAGTATTCTCACAAGCAAAAAAACCAACTATCATGGTCGTCCCAAGCGATGTATGGTGTAATCAAAATGGATACACTTTTACATTTAATAGTAATGGAAAAGAAATAGTATTAGCGGATTATAAAAAAGCGGTTCAATCTAATCCCGACCTATTATTAGTAATAAGTAAAATAAATGAACTCATGATAGAAAGAGGATTCCCACTTAAAAATTTAGAATCTGCCCTCAAAACTATTGAAAATGAATCAGCAGAAGACGCTGCCCTTACAAGCAAAAGCGGTTCGGGAGTATCAGAAAGCCCTGTAGACAAACTCAAAAAAACTGCAAAAGCAGATATATGGATGCAAGTAACATGGACAGTAAACGCAACAGGTCCTAAAAAATCAATAACCTTTAATCTGCAAGGATTAGATGCCTACACAGACAAACAAATAGCAGGAGCATCGGGAACAGGACAACCTTCTTTTAGCGCAGAACTTCCGACCCTCCTTCAAGAAGCAGTCATAGCACACTTAGATAACTTTAACGCACAACTCCAAAAACACTTTGATGACCTCTTTGCTAATGGACGTGAAATAATCTTACGAATTAAAAAATTTGACTCTTTTGACGGAGACCTAGAAAAAGAATTTGACGGAAAAGAACTAAAAGATATTATAGAAGAATGGGTATCAAAAAATACCGTGAAAAATAGATTCAGCACCACCGATGCCACCGAAAATATAATGCTGTTTGAACAAGTAAGAATACCCACATACGACGAAAATAATAAAGCTATTGATGCCAGAAACTGGGCAAGAGGACTCCAAAAAATGCTCAAAGAAACCTATAAAATTGACTCAAAACTTATGATGAAAGGTCTCGGACAAGCACAAATAGTTATCGGAGAAAAATAAATTAAAAAAGACATGAAAACAATAATCATCATTCTCTGCTTCATACAATACCTCCATATACATGCCCAAAATACTCTTAACAACCCACCCCCAATAACATTAGGAATATCCATATCTCCAACAGATATGGATATTTCCATTAAAAAAAAATTGGAAAGCATACTTACCCAAATAGCCACTAAAAATGGAATAACCGTAAGCGATAAAACATATTCTTTCTCTTTCAACGCCGATATAAATATTATCAATAAAGATATTACACCCACAGCCCCTCCTATGCATAGCTATAGTATAGAAATATATATACGTATAATAGAATCTTCCACAGGAAAAAAAATGGTGCAAGAAACCATAAAACTCAAAGGTATTGGAGAAACAGAAACAAAAGCAATGCTCTCCGCACTCAAAAAAATGAACACTGATACCCCTATTTACAAATCTTTTTTTGAAAACGCTATTGTCCAAATGCAAGACATCCCTGAAAACACAGAAACAGAAAAAACATATACCTACACCGAGTCAGATGTAGATATAGAACTCCCCACCACCACTGAAAAAAAAGAAAACGCAATAGCAGTAGTTATTGGAAATACGGACTATAAAAAAGGAACGGGAAAGGTAAAATATGCAATCCACGATGCACGCACTTTCAAAAAATATCTCATACACATATTTGGATTTTTGGAAGAAAATATTATTTATAAAGAAAACGCCACTCTCTCTGATTTTTACACTCTTTTTGGAAGTCCTCAAAACCCTTCCTCCGGAAAACTCTATAAATTAGTGAAAGAAAACGAAACAGAAGTATTTATTTTCTATGCAGGACACGGCGCCCCAAAAAATAAAGAAAATTATTTTATCCCCGTAGATGCCGATATCAAATCCCCCGAAGTAAGTGGATATTCTCTCTCTACATTTCAAAAAAATATATCTCTTATCCCCGCAAAATACATTAATATTATCCTCGATGCTTGTTTTTCTGGTTCTAATATAACCGAAGCAACAGAAGGAATCTCAGGATTTAAAACAGTTCCCGTTTCTTTAGAATATTCTCAAAATGTATCTGTATTTGCATCCTCTACGGGAGAACAAGTTTCTACATGGTATGATGAAAAACAACACGGACTCTTTACCTATTATTTTCTCAAAGGAATACAAACAAAAGATGCCGACATAAATAAAAACGGAGAAATCTCCTACCAAGAACTCAAACAATACCTCACAGACCCTGATAAGATACCTTTCAAAGCAAATATCCTTCATAACCAAGAACAAACCCCAAGTATCCAAATATATCCCACAAAAATGAACGATATTTTCCTTACCTATAAAAAAAATAGATAAGGTATTCAAAAAATTCAACTCCTCAATGAACTTTGCAAAGCAACGTCTCTACTTTTTTTTTGAAGAAAATCAATTTTTAGAACCCACCCATAAAAAAAGAAAACAATCCCTAAAAAAGAAAAAATGCAATAATTGAGTCCTCTCAAAATAAAAAAAAATGACACCTAAAATACATATATATCAAATATTTACTCGCATCTTTGGTAATAAAAATAAAAAAACCGCCAATAAAGGAACTATCCAACATAATGGCACAGGTAAATTTGATGATATTACCACAAAAGCCCTTGTAGAAATACAAAAATTAGGAATAACCCACATTTGGTACACAGGAATAATAGAACACGGTACAAAAACAGATTATTCCCAATACGGTATCCCAAAAGATAACGAACAACTTATAAAAGGCACCGCAGGTTCCCCTTATGCTATCAAGGACTATTACGATGTTTGCCCCGATTTAGCAAATAATATTCTTCACAGAATACAAGAATTTCAAAACCTCATAGAAAGAACCCACTCTGTTGGCTTAAAAGTAATTATAGATTTCGTCCCAAATCATATATTCAGAAATTACTTCTCTGATATACAATCAGAAAATGACAAAACATTTGGTCATAATGACAATACCCACCTCGCTTTTCATCCCGAAAACAATTTTTATTACCTACCCGAGCAAGAACTCGTTATTACCTTTCAAGAAAATCTCCCCTCTTACAAAGAATTTCCCGCAAAAGCCACAGGGAATGACATTTTTCACACTCATATATCCCCACACGATTGGTATGAAACCATAAAACTCAATTATGGTGTAGATTATGCCCACAATATGACCGAACACTTTACCCCTCTCCCAAATACTTGGGAAAAAATGTTAGATATACTCCTCTACTGGAGTAATATGGGGGTAGATGGGTTTCGCTGTGATATGGCACAGATGGTTCCCATTCCTTTTTGGCAATGGCTTATCCCTCAAATGAAAGCCAAAAAAGACACCATCTTTATAGCCGAGATTTATACCCCCGAAAAATACTATGATTACATACACACCGCACAATTTGACCTGCTTTATGACAAAGTAGATATGTATGATACCCTCCGAAATATACTACAACACAAGCAAAGCACCGATACCATCTCCCATATTTGGAAGAAACAAGAAGGCATTGCCCAAAACATGCTTCGTTTCTTGGAAAATCATGACGAGCAAAGGATCGCCTCCCATTATTTCTTGAAAAATCCAATACATTGCATACCCGCCATAGCTCTTATAACCACTATGCACAAAAATTCTACTCTTCTCTACTTTGGACAAGAAGTAGGAGAAAAAGGCGATGAATCTGATGAATATCAAGGCAGAACAAGTATTTTTGACTATACAACCTGTCCCGAACATCAAAAATGGATGAACGATGGACAGTTTGATACAGCTTTGCTTTCTGAAGATACTATCTCGCTCAGAAATACCTATCAACAAATTCTCTCCTTTTCCCTCACAGACAATTGTATCAGAGAAGGAGAATTTTACGATTTGCAGTATTTTAATAGAACACCTTCTTTTTCAGCATATTCTGATACCATATTTGCTTATATCAGGCATACAAAAGAAACAGCATATCTCATTATTCTCAATTTTGATACCACAAAAGACGAGGAATGCTCCATAAAGATACCTTCTCACGCATTTCAAACAATGGATATGCAAGTAAATGAAGGATTAGATTTCACAAATATATTCAATACCCAAGAAACAATTCCCATCCCCTTTTTTAAAATACCTACCCTTCTCCATCAGATACACTCTACGGAAGATACCTTTCTCACAATACCAAAAAGCAGCTTTAAAATATTCAAAATATCCCCCCGAAACCTTCTTGCAAAATAGTTTTGAAATACTGATTCAACATGGAGAGTACCAAAAACGTTCTTTTTACACAAATATTGAATTTTAAACCTATTGATAATCAAATTTATATATTTCATGTAGGTTATACTTGGCTCTAGTAACTTTAATTACTGTAATATAGAAACTATTAGAAAACGCAAATGAGCATAAAAACCTTCGTAACTATTGAGCATCTTATAAAAAAATTGTTATAAACAAAATAATATTTTAGTATATTTGTGTAAAACATTCCCAAAAAAGAACTTTGCGATGGGATCTACGTGCATCCTTTATTTATATAATAACCATTTTTAAGTTTAATTATCCATCAAAAAATGATTTCCAAACCATCAAATAAAAATAAAAAAATACCGACTAAAAAATCTATAAACTACCCGTATTTACTCATAATCATTGGGAGTTTTCTTTTGTATGGCAAAACAATACGTTTTGACTTTATACAATTAGATGATATGGACTATATTGTAGATGCTGGCTATTATTTTTCTAATATTCAAAATGCTATCACTGGTTTTTTACATTCTTTTAGTGTCAAATATTACAGACCTATGCTCTTTAATTCCGTGATATTTGACTTTTTTTTCAGCAAAAGCAATCCATCTTTCTACCACTTTACAAATATTGTATATCACACACTCTCTTGTTGTTTTCTATTTCGTTTTCTTTGTTTATTAAAATACGAAGAAAGAATTGCTTTTTGGACATCTCTTCTTTTTATGGTGCATCCTCTGTTTACACAAGCAGTTGCTTGGATTTTTGGAAGGAATGATCCCCTCGCTGCGGTCTTTATTATCCCTTCTCTTATATATTTTTTAAAGTATTTAGAAAATAAAAAAACATCTTATTTTATCGCACACCTTGCTTTATTCGTCCTCTCTCTTTTTACCAAAGAAACTGCAATGGGGATACCCATTGTTTGTATTACTTATATTTTTTTGGAAGACAATTTTCGCTTTCTATTAGCAAAAAAAAATATATACATACAATTTATAATAGGTTGGGCGGGAACAATAATCCCTTGGTTAATCCTCCGTTGGTATTCTTTAGAGCAAGCAATACAATCCTCAAATATAGAGATATTTGCTTCTTCCAAAGTAGGTTTTGAAGCCATGTTAGAGAATGCTCCTTTTTTGAGTGAATCTATTTTTAAGTTCTTTATACCTTTTCGGGTATCAGTATGGCCTGTTTTCAACTCTATTAATACCCTTGGAGGAATTTTTATATTTGGGATATTAATGTTTAGTATTAAAAAAGTACAAATACCTCTCAAAAAAACAATATGGTGTCTGATATGGTGGCTTATTTTTATACTACCAGGCACATTAGTGGTAGTAATTTATAGTGACGGAACAAGATTAAGTGATTATTTAGAACATAGAACCTACATTCCTTCCATAGCTTTCATTATACTTATAAATGAATTTTTGAAATATCTAACTGTACACTCTCGAGAAAGTTCTTTTTTCAAAAAAAACTTTTCTATGCTCTTTTCATTCCTCATTCTTTTTTTAGGAACAATAACTTTCTTACATACCAACGCATTTAAAAACGCAGAAACATATTGGAAAAGCGCTACAGAAGACGCTCCACACAGTGCACAGGCATGGAAAATGCTCGCAAAACCTTATTTTGATAAAAAAGATATAAAGACCGCCGAAATATACCTTATGAAATCCATAGAATTAAATCCTCAAGACCCTACCGCTCTTACCCACCTCGGATTAGAATACGAAAGAATAAATAATATCCCAAAAGCAAAGTATTTTTTTTACAAATCTATACAAGTAAAACCTACTGACACAGAAGCATTATCTGGTTTATCCCGAGCATATATAAAAGAAAAAAAAACGGACAGTGCTTTATTCTATATCCAAAAAATACTAATACTCCATCCAAACAATATACAATCTCTACTCGGTATGGGAGTATTACTTTTATCTGAAAATAAAAAAGATACTGCTCAATGGTACTTTCAAAAAATAATACGATTAGAACCAAACAATACAGATGCCTTATTTAGATTAGGGAAAATAGAACTTATGAATAAAAACTATTCAGCAGCAGAACAATTTTGGATAAAAACTATTCAAATAAAACCACAATATAACCAAGCAATCATAAAATTAGTAGAACTATACCTCTTTCAAAATAAAATGGACTTAGTAAAAACATATTATTTTGTCCTGAAAAAAAGAGGTATTCATTTAGAAAAAAAATATCCACAACTTCTTTCTTTACTATGAAACATGAGAACATGTAACTACTCTGTTTGCTTTATAATCAATGATTTAGAATCTTCAAAATAGATGCCTCTTAATATGAGACCGTTGTGAGTTAAAAATGTAAAACACGAATATTTTATTTCACCAATACGATGGTATTGAAGTTCATTTTAGTTTATCCTCTTATGCAAACAATATATTCAAAAAGCGGATTCACATGTAAAAGTATGAAATTGTATTATATGTTTGCCTAAGGTAAGTAAATAAAAAAAAGAGAACCAACGCTCTCTTTTAGTATGTATGATAATAAATATTTATTCTTTTATTACCTTTTCTGCTTTCCATACCTCTCCTTTTTCTCCATAGAGTATTATAATATATTCTCCTTTGGGTAGGGCTTTTATATCTATCTGTAAGGGCAGAAGACTTTCTGCCCCTACATTTACCACTCTACCCATCATATCATATATTTTCACCGATGCAACCTTTTGTGTCTTATCATACTGAA
>JASGCU010000091.1 GCA_030053935.1 Chitinophagaceae bacterium | reverse complement strand
TCAAGTTTATAATTGTCATGTTTCATTATATTATTTCACAAAAATAAATCAAACATGAATATAAACCATTTATTTTGAATTTTCTACAAGAAGGGTTCTAAAAATTCAAAATTACCGTATTTTGTTGGTAAATAAGGTTGAAGAAGTAATTGGTATATTTTGACCTCCCCCAGCCCCTCCTTTGGAGGAGGGGAGGTCAATTAGGATTTGAATTTTTAGAACCCACCTACAATTTGTTTTGTGTTTTGGTCTCTTTTTTCTTTTTGATAATAAGTTCTTTTAGAACAGGGATAAGTTCTGCAACTCCTTCTTCTATTGGCAGGCATACGGGAATTCCTAGTTCTTTTGCATATTTTTGTTTATAAAAATGTGCTTGTTCTTGGGAAAGATGATGAGTATTGAGCGTGATACCCAATACTTTTTTTCCGTACATACCTATGAGTTTTATTTCATCGGCAATGTTGGGTATTTCTTTTCCCAAATCTTCAAATCCATCATAATATTTCCTTGCGGGTGCATGTTGTAAAATAACCCCATCTACATCCCCAGATACTAAAAATTCTGCTCCACAGGGACCGCTGATATTTCGGAGGGCTGCTTGACCTTCTATAACAATAAGGGAAGGGTTTACTTCTTTATAACACGATACTATGGACCTTTCTAATTCTCCCGATACATAATCATTATAGGTAGAATCTAATATAAACCCATACTTCCATCCTTGCATCCATCCTGTTTGTCCGGTATATATCATTTCAGAAATCATCCCTTCTTGTCGGATAGATTCTACTATAAATTTTGCAGTGGTTCTTTTTCCTAATCCGCAATCAGTTCCCATAACCGCTATTTTTGCGCATGGAATTTGATATATTTCACCTGTCCAAAATCGGAGCTTATGACGAGGCGTGGGTTGCCTTATATCGTGAATGATTACTTTGTATTTTTGGGAGCATTCCGCAAGACGAGGATTATCATGTAAAAAGGAATGCAATCCACTCACAACGTCCATTCCGTTTTTCATTGCTTCCATAACATCTGCTTCCATAGAAATAGGAAGCTGCCCACCTTTTGGTGCTACGCCTACTATACAATTGCGTGCTTGTCCCCCGCTTTGTATAAAAGTAATAACATCTTTGTAAATAGGAATATTTCTAGACCTTCCATCTAAAATAATTCCTGCATCTCTTCCAAAAAAAACCTCATCAATCACTGCTACTATTTCATATCTTTCTGACCCCCTTATTAAACCATGAGCGGTTTTTGCGGACTTTGTATCAAAAAGCCCATTTGATAATACTATAGATTTTATTTTCATTGTTGTTTTTCGTGCATTCTAATAATTATGGATTATGTTCATAAAAAATGAAAAGTAAATACAATTTTATAAAATGTACTCTTATTTAAAAAAAACAAAGTGCTTTTTTGAAAGAGAGTATACAAATTGCATAGAAAAAGAGTAAATATTATTTTCTTTGTAAATTGCTAAAAACTATTGGAAAGGTTCACTCTTATTTTTTCATTACTAAACTAAAAAAAGAATTATGTTGCAAAAGATTTTATTTTTAATTTTTGTGCTTTTGAAAACCCCAGTATATTCTCAGGATTCAAAAGTTTATAAAGGAACCCGTCCTAAAAATATTATATTGATGATAGGAGACGGGATGGGGCTCACACAAATAACAGCAGGGTTAATACGTAATAATTATAGATTACATTTAGAACGATGTAAGTCCTTAGGTCTTATAAAGACCTGGTCTTCAGATGCTTTAATAACCGACTCGGCAGCAGGTGCCACAGCATTTTCTTGTGGTGAAAAAACATATAACGGTGCTATAGGAGTAGGGAAAGACAGCCTAAGGAGAGAAACTATTTTAGAAAAAGCAGGAAATAATAAATTAAGCACAGGATTGGTGGTTACGGCTTCTATTACCCATGCTACCCCTGCAAGTTTTTATGCACATCAGAAACTCCGCAGCTTAGAAGAATCTATTGCTCAAGATATGCTGAACGCACCACTTACACATTTTGTGGGAGGTGGGTATAAGTTTTTCAAAGACCGCACAGATAAAAGAGATATAACAAAGATATTAGAACAAAGCGGCTTTACTATTACCCAAGATGAATCCTCATTCAAAAATGCAAAGGGAAAAGCAGGATGGTTTATTGCAGATGGACAACCTCTTTCTCTTCTCAAAGGAAGAGATGATGTATTTCTGAGAGGAATAGATGCTATTATTCCTAAACTTGCTGCCAACTCAAATGGTTTTTTTCTCATGATAGAGGGTTCTCAAATAGATTGGGGAGGACACGAGAACAACTCCGATTATATTATTTCTGAAATGATAGAATTTGATAAAGGAATAGGGAAAGTTCTTGATTTTGCGGAAAAAAATAAAGAAACATTAGTAATAATCACTGCTGACCACGAAACCGGAGGATACGCTCTTAATACAGACAAAAAAGACGCTTTTAATTTTACACCTCAATTTACTACGGATAAACATACCTGCGATCTCATTCCCGTTTTTGCTTTTGGAGTCGGAGCAGAAGTATTTCAAGGTATTTATGATAACACAGATATATACCATAAAATAAAATACCTCTACGGATTTTGAAATAAAACACAAAACATATACAAAAATGTAAGTATTTTTATGAGAAATGATGTATTTGCAAAAAAAATATAATTTTATGTTTTTTGTTTTATAAGCACATGTATTATCTACAACTACAATCAATAAATTTTTTTACTAATAAAATAAATATTATGAACAAAGTAATTACTTTTTGTGTGATGCTCATTTTTTGTGAATCTGTTTACGGGCAAGAAACATGGGATCAAAAATTTGAGCAATTAGGCACTCAATTGCCAACCCCGAATAGCTACCGCACCGCAAGCGGTGCTCCTGGTAAGGATTATTGGCAGCAGAGAGCAGATTATGAAATTTCAGTAGAACTCAATGATGAAAATCAGAGTATTACAGGAAATGAAATGATCACATATTTTAATAATTCACCCGATGAATTGCCTTATCTTTGGATACAGTTAGATCAGAATATTAATGAAAAAGAATCTGCTACTCCTAAGACCGCAACCTCAAACATGAAAGATACTGTGGAGGGAAAGTCCCTTTTGGGTATTATTCATGATTATGATTTTGATGGAGGATTCAAAATAAAATCGGTGACCGATGGAGCGGGAACTCCTTTACGTTACAGTATCAATAAAACGATGATGCGAGTAGATTTAGCAACCCCTCTCCTGTCCAAACAGAACACCTCTATAAAGATAGCTTGGTCTTATAACATCAATGATAGAATGTTAGACGGGGGAAGGTCTGGCTATGAATACTTTCCTAAAGATGGAAATTATGTATATACCATCGCTCAATTCTTTCCACGCATGGCTGTATACGATGATGTTTCGGGATGGCAGAACAAGCAGTTTTTAGGGAATGGGGAATTTACCCTTTCCCTCGGAAATTATATAGTAAGCATCAATGTTCCTGCTGATCATATCATTGGAGCAACAGGTACTTTACAAAATCATAGAGAGGTTTTATCACCAACACAGATAGCAAGGTTTGAAAAAGCAAAAGCATCGTTTGATAAACCCGTCATAATTGTGACCGAAGAAGAAGCAAAGATATCTGAAAAAACAAAAGCAAATTCTCGAAAAATATGGAAGTATAAAGCGGACAATGTACGTGATTTTGCTTTTGCATCATCCAGAAAGTTTATATGGGATGCCCAATCTGTCAATATAAATGGCAAAACGCCTTTGGCAATGAGCTATTATCCAAAAGAAGGAAACCCTCTTTGGGAAAAAGAATCTACCCGAGCAGTAGCAAATACTTTACTCACCTATTCAAAACATACTATAGATTATCCTTACCCTGTGGCTATTTCCGTGCATGCGGCATCTATAGGGATGGAATACCCGATGATATGTTTTAACTTTGGAAGACCAAACGCAAACGGCACTTATTCCGACCAAGTAAAATGGGGAATGATAGGGGTTATTATTCATGAGGTGGGGCATAATTTTTTCCCTATGATTATTAACTCTGATGAAAGGCAATGGACTTGGATGGACGAAGGATTAAATACTTTTGTGCAGAGTTTAACCCAAAAAGAACATTATGTAAAAGAAGGAATGCCATTAAGAAGAGGAACAGCGACCAGCATGATAGATTATATGAAAGGAGATAAGGAAGGACAAAGACCTATTATGACCAATTCCGAGCAGATACTGCAATTTGGAAATAATGCTTATGGAAAACCCGCTGCAGCCCTCAGTATATTGCGAGAAACTATCATGGGAGAAGAACTTTTTGACTATGCTTTTAAAGAATATGCAAGAAGATGGGCGTTCAAACATCCTACCCCTGCTGATTTTTTTAGAACTATGGAAGATGCCTCGGCAGTAGATCTAGATTGGTTTTGGAGAGGATGGTTTTATACCACAGACCATGTAGATATTTCTGTGGATAAAGTAAAATGGTTTAAAATGGCAAAAAATGAAAAAGGATTTGAGAACCAAGTAAACCTTACTCCTACCAATAAAAATGATACCGAACCCGCTAAAACATTTGAAGAAGCCACACAAGTATTTCAATTTGCAGACACAAAAGATAAATCATACAGAGAATTTCAAAACCGTATCAATGATGCTTCTATTAAAAGTAAACACCAGAATACAAACTTTTATGAAGTCACCTTCAAAAACGTAGGAGGATTAGTAACCCCCCTTATAATAGAATGGACCTATAAAGATGGAACAACAGAAATAGAAAAAATTCCCGCAGAAATCTGGCGTTATAATGAAATTGAAGTAACTAAAGTATTTGCAAAAGAAAAAGAAGTAATCAATATCAAAATAGACCCTTTGCAACAAACATCCGATTCTGAAGCAAGTAATAATGAGTTTCCTCGCAAGAAAACCCCATCAAAAGTAGAACAATTTAAAGAAAAGAAGAAATAAAAAAATGAAAGAATATGCTCCCAATCCCAAAAATGTTGGGAGTATATTTTTTTTATTGTAAATTAAATGCCCAATCTTTTTTCGTAAATATACATTACGTTCTATTTTAAAAAAACAGCAGTGAAATCAAAAAAACAAAGTGGTTAATATATACTGTAGTAATCGGGTTAATTCCATTCTTAATAAGAACGTTTATTGTCTTATTTGATAAGACAGGAACTATTTATTATTGGTTAAATGAATCTGATTTTATAGTTTTAGGACTTGTATTAAACCTTACCAATATAAATGAGTTAGAAGACAAAGATTTTGAGGATAAGGTCTGGAAAACAAAGAAAATTGGTATGTCTGTTGTTTTTATTATTATATTCGCAGCACTTCTTACATTGGTAACATATTCCGACTTTAAAGTAAACTTAGATATGAATAAATGGGCGGTAAAAATTTGTTCCATTTGTTTTGCTGTTATTTCATTTTTTTTTAGTTTATCAATTTATAATCATTTAACAACCTTAGAGAAATGACTACATTATTTGTAATATTAACAATAATAGGATCAGTACTGGGAATTTATGCTTCTATAGAAACATTTATAGAAACAAGTAAATTAAAAAAACAGAGAAAAGAAAAACAGATAGAAAATCAATAGAACCCTGATACACCTTCTATCTTATACTTTTTCAAGAGAGGATTATTACATATTTTCATTATAACATAACACCAATGATACTCAAAGGAATATTTAAAGTACCCGCTCACAAAAGATTTGCATTTAAACCTCGCTATTATGACCCCATAAAAGAAGAAATAACAGAGAGAACTAAAAGAATAGAAACTGAACTCCAAGAAGAAGATCCTACAAAACCCCATAGTTCCACAATACGAGGGGCTTTCAAAAGAAAAACAGGTAGTAAAAAAACTTTTGGCAAAGATTACAGTGCCGCTGTTGGACAACTATCTGCCACTGCAATGCTCGTTACCCTCTGTTTGGGATATTGGTATTTTGGAAATAAAATTATATATGCAATAGGAGCAATAGTAGGGATTTATATACTATTTCGCCTGAGAAAAAAATAATTTATTTTATAACATCTATATTCTTTGAAAAAAAAAGTACTCTTATTCGCCCTCTTATTCACAGCAATAAAAGGATCTGCACAATATAATGGAGATACTGTATTACAGTATAACTCTATGAAACCAATTTTTTTTGATATACTCCACACACGACTTTCTTTATTAGTAGATTGGGAAAAAGAACAACTCATATCAACAGCAGAACTCCGTCTGAAACCCTATATCCGAACACAACAAAAACTGATACTAGATGCAAAGAATTTTAAAATAAGAGGTTGTTTTCTTAAAACAAAAAATATATGGAAAGAACTCCCATACTCCTACGATGGATTTTTACTTCAGATAGACCTCCTCAAAAAATTTTCTGCACAAGATACCTTAGATATAAAAATTGATTATATAGCTAACTACGAAAGTAATAAAAGAACCACCCAAGTAGGTCTCTATTTTTTTAAACCCTACACTCCCAAAAACACAACATCTGACATACAATATTATCAAGTATGGACACAAGGAGAACCTAATGGGGCTTCCTATTGGTTCCCTACATTCGACCAACCGAATGAAAAATGCACTCAAGAAGTTATCATAACCGTAGATTCCTTTTTTCATACTATTTCTAATGGTGTACTCCTTTCTTCTACCAAAAAAGGAAAATACAAAACAGATCATTGGAATATGGAATATCCTCATTCTCCTTACTTGTTTGCTTTAGTAATAGGAAAATTTTCTTTTTCCCAACAAAAATGGAATGATGTTACTCTCCGTTATATTTCTTCTTTTCCCCACCGGGGAAAAGATATTTTTTTCAAAGAAACCCCTCAAATGCTTTCCCTTTTCAATAATCTTTTACACTATACATACCCCTACCCAAAATATGACCAAGTTATTGTAAAAAACTTTATAGATGAAGGAATGGAAAATACTACTATTACCATACTTTCAGAAGACTATGACTTGGAAAAAAAAGAACTTATTGATGAAAAACACGATAACATAATAGCACACGAACTCTTTCACCAATGGTTTGGAAATCTGGTCACCTGTAAATCATGGGCTTATCTCCCTCTCAATGAAGGATTTGCTACATACGGAGAATATCTTTGGTATGAACATAAATATGGAAAAAACGAAGCTAATAGATGGCTTTATCAAGCAAAAAACACACATTTTATAGAAACCGAATCTCTCAAAAGACCCGTTATAAATTATTATTATACAGATACAAAAGAACTTTTTGATACCTACTCTTATCAAAAATCTGCCATCATCATCCATATGCTACGCAACTTTTTAGGAGATACTGTTTTTTTTCAATCACTCCATCACTATCTTATAAATAACAAATATAAATCCGTAGACCTTGATAATCTGAGACATTCTTTTGAAACAACAGCAGGCGAAGACCTCAAATGGTTCTTTGACCAATGGTTCTTGAGAGAAGAAAACCCTAAAATAAACGTCCTACACGAACATAAAAATGATTCTCTTTTTATAGCATTCTACCAAGAATTAGATTCTCCTAAAAAAGAACCTTTTATTATACCCATAGAAGTAAACTATTGGATAAAAGAAGAACAAAAAAAAATCCAATTAGTACTAGAAACAGAATACTTAGAAATCGCAATACCCCTCTCTGAAAAACCATCCTTAGTGCAAGTAGACCCAAATGGTTCTCTTCTCGTAGATTTTTACCACGAAAAATCCCATCTTGAAACACTCAACCAATACAAATTCGCTGTCTCTTATAGTATGAAAGTAGATGCCCTTGCATCGCTTGCAAATGCTCCAAAAGAACTCTTTTTAGAAGCAATAGAACTCGCATTAGAAGATTCTTTTCATCATATCAAAATAGAAGCCCTTGCTCTCATAAAAGATACAAACATAAAAAAATACCCAAATATCCTTAAAAAAATAATATCTCTCACAAAAGATAAAAACTCATTAGTACGAGCATCCGCTCTTTCCACATTATCCTCCTATAATATAGAACAACAAATCTTTGAAAAAGCACTTGCAGATTCCTCATACTCCGTAGTAGGGCAAGCTATAGATGCTCTATTAGAAAATAAAACTCAAATCCCCACTCCCCTAGAACCATTTAAAAACATAGATAACATCCAAATAAGTATCCCATTCGCCCAGTTTTTTATACGAAACTATAAACAAGACGAACTCAAATGGTTTATAAATACTCTCCTCAAACAAACAGGAATCAAAAAAACCCATTTTCTATCATATTTTATACAATATATAGCAACAGATACCAAAAAACGAACAGATGAAGTCCTTCACCTCCTCACTTTTTTAGCAACAAAAGATAATCAAGAAGAAAATAAAATATTCGCTTTTCAAGGAATTACCCTCTTTGATGCCCATAAAAAAGAAATACAAAAACTGATATCCTCTCTCATAGAAAATGAATCAACCTTGCACATAAAAGAAGCATTTCAATCCATTCTCAATGAACAATAAACAAATTCTCTACGGCTTAATAGGATTTCCACTCGGACACTCCTTCTCTCAAAAATACTTTACTGAAAAATTCAAAAAAGAACATTTACAAAACCATTCTTATTCTCTCTTTGAAATAGATACCATAGAAAAATTCCCCCTCATACTCCAACAAAACCCAAACCTCTCAGGACTTAATGTTACCATCCCATATAAAAAAAAAATAATCCCTTTCTTACAAAAATTAGACCACATAGCTACAAAAATAGGAGCAGTAAACCTCATAAAAATCACCAAAGATGCACAACTCTTCGGATATAACTCGGATTACTTCGGATTCAAACAATCCTTAGAAAATTGGATACCTCAAAATATACTCAAAAATACCAAAGCAATAATCCTCGGAAACGGCGGAGCCGCTGCCGCTGCCAAAACCGTCTTAGAAAACATGAACATCCCTTTTATTATTGTAGAAAGACAACAAAACCTCCTCTACTCACACCTTACAAAAGATATAATACAAGAAAGAAAACTCATCATAAACACTACCCCACTCGGAATGTCCCCAAATACAAACACATACCCCCCCATACCATATAATTTTATAAGCCCAAAACACTATCTCTACGACATGGTCTATAACCCCGAAATAACCCTTTTTATGAAACAAGGCATCAAGAACAATGCATCCGTAAAAAATGGATACGAAATGCTCCACTTACAAGCAGAAAAGTCATGGGAAATATGGAATACTATAACACATACATAACCTCTTTATCCATTATAGAGAAAAAACATATATACAACACCAAAAAAAAACTCAACACCACCTTCTCTTAGGTAAATAATACCTCTCATACTTTTTTTTATGAAATTCAAAAATCCTCTCCCAAACAAAGCTGTTTTGTTACCTAAAACATCACCAAGCATCCCCATAGCATTAAGATAAGCACAATCTATATTAGACCCCTCTTATACTCTTTCCGAATTAATTGCAAAAAAATCAATTATAATGGAAATTTAAAAAAATAAAATATAAAAAGATATAATTATTACAATTTAATAAAAAAA
>JASGCU010000090.1:5701-9878 GCA_030053935.1 Chitinophagaceae bacterium | reverse complement strand
TTTATAATTTATTTTTTAATGAGTATAATTCTGCTTTGAGTTTTGCTATTTCTTGGTCGGCTGTGGCTTTTTCTTGTAGGTGGGTTCTAAAAATTGATTTTTTGCAATAAAAAGTAGATACATTGTATGCAATGCATCTACTAAAATATACCAAATTATTATTTTGGTTACAACAATTTGTTTATAAGATGCTAAATACTTACAAAATGAGATATTTTTTAGCAAAATAGTATCTTTAAGAATTATTTAAAATGTAATAAGAGCATTATATTAAAAAAATTTCTATTTTTGGGTTCATATTAGAGTAATATATTAAATTTATGAGAGAAGACGAGATTCACAATACAAAATTACGATTTGGAATTATAGGGAATAGCTTGCAGCTCAATAATGCTGTCCGAATAGCTATCCAAGTGGCACCAACAGATATGAGCGTGCTTATATCAGGCGAAAGTGGAACAGGCAAAGAATCTTTTTCCAAGATAATCCACTCTGTCAGCCATAGGAAACATGGAGCATTTATAGCAATAAATTGCGGAGCGATACCCGAAGGAACTATAGATTCAGAACTCTTTGGGCATGAAAAGGGTTCTTTTACAGGAGCTTACGAATCTCGCAAGGGATATTTTGAATCCGCAAATGAGGGAACTATATTTTTAGATGAAATAGGGGAAATGCCGATAAGCACTCAAGCCCGCCTATTAAGAGTATTAGAATACGGAGAATTTATCAAAGTAGGGTCTTCAAAAGTGCAAAAAACAAACGTACGAGTCATTGGAGCTACGAATGTGGACCTGCTGAATGCCATTGAACAAAAGAAGTTTCGAGAAGACCTCTATTACCGTCTCAACACAGTCAATATACAAATTCCTCCCCTGAGAGATAGAGGCGATGATATAGAGAGGTTATTTAAAAAATTTGCATCGGATTTTTCGGAAAAATACCAAGCACAACCCATAACTCTCTCGTTTGAGGCAAAACAGGTCCTTCTTAAATATAGATTTCCAGGGAATATCCGCCAACTCAAAAATATGGTAGAGCAAATGTCTGTATTAGAAACAAACAGAGAAATCGCGGCAGAAAGAATAACCGCTTATATTCCTTATAATAATTCTCATCTTCCATCTACACTGCTTAAAGTGAAAGCAACGGGGGATGAAATAAATGAAAGGGACATTCTCTATAAAATTCTCTTTGATATGAGGCAAGATGTGTCCGATTTAAAAAAATTAGTGTTCAGGTTATTAAAAGATTCTGACCAAAGAAGCGAGATTTTACAAAGCAATAGGCATCTATTTGCAACAGAAATGGAACCCGATGAGAAATTACCATCACTTATAGAAAGAAACGATGCCCAAATAGTAGTATCCTCCTCCATTAAAAGAGAAGCGAAAAAAAATACCACAGAAGATACCGAAGCAATACAAGAAACATTAAATATAGATATAACAGAAGAAACCAACGATTCTCTTTCCATTGTAAAAAAAGAAAGAGAACTTATTATAACAGCTCTCAAACGGAATAACTTAAAAAGAAAAGATGCCGCTAAACAACTGGGAATCTCGGAGAGAAACCTCTACCGCAAAATTAAAGAATATGGGTTGGAAGATATGTAAGTTTTTAATATGCCTACTGCTCATTTTATCGCATACACAATGCGGTATTTACTCCCTCACAGGAGCTTCTATCTCTTCAGATGTAAAGACCATCTCCATACCACCCTTTTATAACAATGCAGCTCTCGGTCCTTCGTATATGAATATACTTTTTACCGAAAGATTAAAATCCTATTTTCAACAAAACACCTCTCTGACCGTTATATCTGAAAATGGTGATCTCAATATGGAAGGAAGCATAGAAAATTACACTCTTGCCCCCATAGCACCTTCTGCTGCTACAGGGCAAAACACCGTAGGATTCTCCTCACAAAACCGAATTACCATTACCATAAGCGTCAGTTACACGAATACCAAAGATGAAGCCTTTAATTTTACCAATAAATCCTTTTCTTTCTTCCAAGATTTTGACCCAAACACCCAATCTCTAACACAAAACGAAGAAAGGTATCTACGCGACATCTTTGATAAGATAATACTAGATATATTTAATTCCACCATTGCCAATTGGTAAGTACCTTATGAATTAAAAAAATAAAAACTGTTCAGGCAACAGAAAATACTATTATACCTACAATTTTTTTGTTATTTATGGAAGTATAAAACACATCTATTACCATTACTTATAAATTTTTGGAAACGAACAATGAAACAAAAAACAAAAAACATACAGAATAAGAAAGTAGAACCCCAAAAAGAAACACCATTATATGTCTATACTCTGGTTCTTCTCGGAGTAATATCGCTTGTGTATGGGCAGACGGTGTGGTTCGGATTTATAGAGTTTGATGATGTAGCATTTCTCGTTGCGAGGCAGGATTATTTTTCTGTTTTTAAGAATTTTTTCTTAGGATTTATAGATTCTTTGACCTTAGAATATTATAGACCCTTTTTATACTGCACTTTTTTTATTGATTTTTTATTTGCAAAGAGTTCCCCCTCTCTCTATCATTTTAGTAATATCTTGTATCATTTTCTCGCTTGCTTGCTCTTGTTTCGGCTCTTGCTTTTGATGAACTATGAAAAAAAAATATCCTTTTTACTCGTTCTCTTTTTTGCAATAAGCCCCCTATTTACCCAAGCAGTATGTTGGATAATGGGAAGGAATGACATATTACTCGCAATATTCACTCTTTTAGGACTTATTACCCTCATAAAGTTTGTACAAACAAATGCTCCAAAGTTTTATGTTTTTCACATTTTGTCGCTTTTAGGAGGGCTTTTTACCAAAGAATCCGCTGTCATTATTCCTTTCGTTTGCATGCTCTTGCTTTTTTTTATGCTGAGAGAAAGAAAAAAAAAGGCGTATCTTTTATTTTTCTCGGGATGGCTTTTAGCAGGGATCTTCTTTCTTTCATTGCGGTATTATGCCATGAATTTTGGTACCATGAAAACGGAATCAGATGTGGTATCCTTGCAATTGGAGTATGGGATTCATACTTTTTTACGGAATACACCTTATTTTTTTGAGGCATTGGGCAAGTTTTTTATCCCCTATAACCTTTCTGTGTGGTGTCTCTTTGATACATTCACTACCACAATAGGGTTGGTGGTGTATCTGCTTTTGTTTGCACTTTCTTTTTTTATTTTCAAAAAGGCAGATGCAGAGGGAAAGACTGTACTACGGCAGACGTTCCTTTTCACCGCAATGTGGTGGTTTGCATTTATACTTCCTACGGAAATTATTCAAATAACATTCAACGACGGTACGCAGTTGAGCGATTATTTAGAGCATAGATTATATACGCCCGTTATAGGAATTGTTATTTTGTTGATCGACCTTATTACCCGCACTATTTCTTATAAATGGATGCGGTATACGGCGTTTAGAAATGTTTGTATTGCTGTAATAGTGCTGTTTTCGGGAATAAATATTATGAAAAGTACTGATTTTAAGAATGAATCTACCTTTTGGAAGGCATCAATAGCAGATGCTCCATTGAGTGCTTATCCTTTGAAGATGTTTGCTAATCACCTTTTTAGAAAAGGAGAGTTTGATACGGGCAAGTTTTACGCTCTGAAATCTATGCAATTGAATCCATTGGATGCAGAACTGCCCGATTACTTAGGAAGATCTTATGAAAATAAGAATATGCTGGACTCATCGCTCTATTATTTTAAAATATCCGTCCAAAGAAATGGGCAAAAAAATGCTGAATACTTAGCAAATTTAGGAAATGTATATCTGAAACTCAATACATTAGATACTGCGGAGCATATTTTTCAAAAATCCCTTGCCCTGAATCCCAAGCAAAATAATGCTCTCTTTGGAATGGGAATAAGTGCTTATTTACAACAGCGTCCTACCGATGCCCGTGCTTATTGGTTAAAGCTAATAGAGATAAATCCCGATTTTGTGGGCGCTTACACTAATATGATTGTGATGTATATTAATGCAAATCTTTTTGAAGAGGCGAAAAATACTATAATGCTGCTGAAACAAAGAAAGAGCGATTATATAAGCATTCTCAAGCAGAGTGGTATTGATTTAGAAACTAAATATCCGTTCTTAAAACCATAGATGATGAAAAAGAAACTTTCCTCTATTCCATCAAAAAATG
>JASGCU010000090.1:0-5601 GCA_030053935.1 Chitinophagaceae bacterium | reverse complement strand
CAAAAAATGCATCAAAAAATGTAGAGGTCACACAACAAAACATTACAGAAATATCCAAAAAACAAAAATTCCTGCAAAATAATCGTTTATACTTTACTTTGGGACTGTGCCTCGCCGTTCTTATTATCTATTCTCAAACATTTTATTATCAGTTTGTGAATTTGGATGATTCTTTATTAACGAGACATGCGGATTATTTTAAAAGCATACAAAACATCTGCATTGGCTTTGTGCATTCTTATTGGTTAGAATATTACAGGCCTGTTTTGGGCGCTTCTTTCATTCTAGATAGTCAGGTGGTCAATATATCTGCGGATATGTATCATATTTCTAATGTTTGTATTCATCTTTTCGTGTGCATAGTATTGTTTTTCTTTCTGCAGAGATGGGGTTATTCGCAGTTATTTTCTTTTTTGGGGGCTTTAATTTTTGCTGTTCATCCTCTTTTTACTCAAGCCATCGGCTGGGTATTTGGCAGGAATGATACTTTATTGGGGTTCTTTTGTCTGTTGAGCATGTGTATGGGGCTTCTCTTTTTTGAAAAGAAAAAAATTGTTTTTTTATTTTTCTTTGCAATCAGTTTTTTTCTGGTCTTATTAACCAAAGAAACGGGGGTAGTTTTACCCATCATCTGCATTGCTATTCCTTTTGTTCATAAACAAATATCCTTCCGAGAGAGATACTTAGAAATGGTGGTCTTCTGTATTGTCACGATCTGTATCGTAATAGTTTGGTGGATGCTGCGTTCTTTTGCCTTAGAAAATGCGTCTACTTTACTTCACTACGAAAGGTTTCGAGATGTAGAATACGGGTGGAATGTATTCTTGCATAATCTTCCCCTTCTCAGTGAGTCGGTTGCAAAGTTTTTTGTGCCAATATCCCTTTCCACTTGGTCTACCTATTCTGTTTTTACTACCACTTTGGGAATAATAGTAATTGGGTTATTATTTTTGGTAGGATATTGGTTTCAGATTCCATGGAAGATGGTACTGTGGCTTCTGGTTTGGTGGATTATTTTTTTACTTCCTCCTATGGTTTTTATCAATACGAGTTTGCCTCTCTCTGATTACTTGGAACATAGAATATATGTATCTGCTATAGCATATATTTTTTTTATATTGGAAATAATTACTTCTTTAGAAAAACATGCGAATCGGATTCTGTTTTTGTGTATATGTATTGCGATTGCTTTGGGTACGAAGACGTTTTTTTATGTAAAGACATTTGAAAATGAAAAAACCTTTTGGACGAATGCAACGGAAAGTTCTCCTACAAGAGCCGATGCTTGGGGTATATTGGGCTGTTATTATTATGATAAAGACAAAGATTATGTAAATGCAGAGAGGTGTCTCAAAAAATCTGTAGCTTTGAATACTCAAGATGCCGATTTATTCTTTCGTTTAGGGGTTATTTTGGAAACAAGAGAATCTACAGATAGTGCAAAAATGTATTATAAAACAGCATTAGCAAAAGACAGCACGAAGTTAGATGCCGCATATAATATAGGTCTTTTGTTTGGCAAGGAAAACTATTACGACAGCTCTTGTATCTATTTAGAAAAGGTAGTTCGTATCAACCCAAAGTATTGGGAAGCGCTGCTTGGATTAGGAATTATTGCTTATAATTATCACCAATATCAGACTGCGGAATTATATTGGAAGCAGGTTTTAGAAATAAATCCTCAATACACACAAACCTATCATAATCTTATCTCTCTCTATTCTCTGCTGAATAATACCGCAGAAGTAGAAAGATATTCTCAGCTTTTGAAAGAACTAGAAAAACAATAATAATGTAACAGATAATGAATAGTACAAACAGTGTAATTAAAGAAAATAAATTTATGAGTAAAAGATTAGTGCGGTTTGATTAAGCAATAGAAAACATATTATACTAATTCCATTAAAAAATTAGAAAATAATTTGAAAAATAATAAAAATTGCAATACAATATTATTTTTATTGAAAGATGAAACCGTTATGAAAATAATTATATCAGAAAAAGATTTAGAATTTTTTAAAGAAACTCGGCAGAAACCCCATTATGTCAGAGTATATAAAAAAAATAACAGCACTACTTATACTTGTAAATGAAAAATTGAAAAAATAGTCCTATCTACCTATATCTAACACTCCCGAATCTTGAATATAATAATTATCAATTACTCAAGATGCCTAATGTAATTTACCATTACCATTTTTTAACACAAAATCATTTTTTAAAACTTACTACAAAATAAACAATACACAAATAAATACATAAAACGTGGAACATAGACTTCATATAACACGCATAAAGATATTTTTTGCAAAGATATTATATAAAATAGTTACCCTTTTTTATCAAAAAGAAAAGCAAAATATAGTAAGAAAGGGAGTACGTTATCAAGTAGATTTATCAGAAGGTATAGAACTTTCTCTGTTTTTATTTGGAGGTTTTCAAAAATATATTACTACCAATAGATATTTTAAAATACAAAAAGATTCTATCATTTTTGATATAGGTGCAAATGTAGGAGTTATGACACTCCCTTTTGCTCAAATGGTGCCAAATGGTTCTGTATATGCTTTTGAACCTACTTTTTATGCTTTAGAGAAGCTCAAGAAAAATGTTTCTTTAAATCCAAACTTATCTAAAAATATACATATTTTTCAATGTTTTCTATCAGAAGAATCAAAAAAAAATGCTCACATCACTGCTTACAGTAGTTGGAAAATAAATGGAAAAAATAATAAAGAAAACCATACCATACATTGTGGAACTGCTATGAATAGTGAAAATGTGTATTCTATTACCTTAGATGATTTTGTAAAAGAACATAACATCCCAAGAATAGATTTTATAAAAATAGATACAGATGGACATGAACCGATGGTATTAAAAGGTGGTAAAAAAACCATTCAAATCTTTAAACCCATCATCATATTTGAAGTAGGTATGTATGTGCTAAAAGAAAAAAATATAGATTTTATTTTTTACGTAAATTATTTTGATGATTTAGGATATACTTTATACGATACTAAAACAGAGAAAAAAATATTAGCATCCAATTACAGCAAATACATTCCTCAATACGGAACTACAGATATAATAGCAATAATACAGAAATAGAATTATCTCATAAAACACAAAAATCATATTTGAATTTGTAAAATAAATGAGAATAATATTATATAGTATTTTTTGAGCCCATTATATCTATTAAATAAATATATAAACTACTAGTGATTAATTTTTATGACATTACCATTATTTGAGGGGTATCTGACAGAAGAAGAAGAAGAGTATTTGATAAAAACACCTTGTGTATATGTTCCGCTTCTTCTTGCGGGAGCAGACGGAATTATTGATAGAGATGAAGAAAAAAAAATAATAGGAATGGGAGCATTTTATAAATCTAAAATAAATACTTCCACTCTGTTAGGAAGATATTATGAAAGGGTATACCATATCCCATACAATAAGTACTGTAGAGAGGTGATGCATCTATTTTTAAGACGAAACTTTATAAGTACTCATTTTGAACAGAATCAAAAAAGCACTGTACAATCTTTCAAGAAATGGGAGATAAAATCTTTACAACAAAAAAATAAGGTGCTTTGCATAGGAGAACTTCTCCGTATGAATGAAATATATCCCAAATTAGGAAAAGAATTCTCCTACTCTTTATTTCAAGATTTCTTAGAAGTAGCAGAGATTATTGCAAAATCTTCAGGAGGTTTTTTAGGGGTAGGTACTATTAGTAAAGAAGAAAGAGATTTCTTATCTTTAGATTTTATCAATCCCCATACATTAAACTTCGATTCTGATGAATACACAAAATAAAAACAACCCATACAAAAATATGCACATAGAACATATAGGCATTGCCACCAAAGATATACAAAACTCTCGTAAGATATTTGAAACACTTTTACAAACAAAAGTATATAAAGTAGAAGAAGTGGAAACAGAGCAAGTTACCACTGCTTTCTTAAAACTAGAAAATACTAAAATAGAATTATTGCAAGGAAAAGAAGGCACCAAAAATGCTATTAGCACATTTATAGAAAAAAAAGGAGAAGGAATACACCACATTGCCTTTGAGGTGAAGGATATATATAAAGAGATAGAGAGGTTAAAAAAAGAAGGATTTGTACCTATTCATGAAATCCCACGAAAAGGTGCAGATAATAAAATGGTTTGCTTTTTTCATCCAAAGCAAACCAATGGAGTTCTTATAGAAATCTGTCAAGAAATAAAATCATAGCATGATACATTTTCTTACTGCATCACTCATAGACAACATAGCCGAAAAGGGCTTTGGTATGATAGATAATTTTTTGACGACTGCCAATGCGGATGGATTATTAACAGAAATGAATTGGTATAGGGAACAACACCTTTTCAAAACAGCTGGGATAGGAAGTATGTCGCAGTATCAGAAAAACAAAGACCAAAGAGGCGATAATATACTGTGGGTGAGCGAAAGCAAAGAAACCCCTTTTGTCAATAACTTCCTTTGTCAAATAGATAGTATAGTACAGGCAATAAATAAAGAATTCTTTTTGGGCATCAAGAACAAAGAATTTCATTTTACATTTTATCCGGTGGGCAGCTTCTATAAACGTCATAAAGACCAATTCTATAATAATGATGCGAGGAAAATCAGTATAGTTTGTTATTTGAATAAAACATGGACCGAGCAAGATGGCGGGCAACTGAGGCTCTATGATAACGACGGTTCTTCTTCGTTTCTTGATATATTTCCCATCTTCGCAAGATTAGTTTGTTTCAGAAGTGATACCATAGAGCATGAGGTACTTCCCGCATCAAAGGAACGTCTTAGCATTACGGGCTGGCTCCGCAGCGATCTGCCCTCTGTTTTATAGAAATATCTTTTTGCTCATCTCAACTCTTTCTCATGTATTTGCTTGGTGTTTCTTAAAAAAAACAAAAAAATGAGTATCATCCTATAAAAAAAGCAAGTTATTTTTTAATATACTTGCAGATACAATACCAGCTGTTTCGGTCCTGAGTATATTTTGTCCTAAACTCACGGGTATAATCCCTTCTTTCCTTGCTTCCTCTAATTCTTCCTTGGTAAAATCCCCTTCCGGTCCTATAAATATCTTTTGATTTTCTATTGCTCCTATTTTTTTTAAAATGTGATTTTGCATACTTTCATTTGCTGTTGCTATGTAGGCAATTTCATCTTTTTTCTTGTTTTGGATACAAGATACAAAAGAATCTAGAGGGTATATATCTGTTTTTATGAAATTTTTTGACTGCTTGAGAGCACTTATAGTAATTTTTTCTAATCTTTCTAACTTTATCGTATCTCTTACGGAGTTTTTACATTCCATAAATGTTATTTTGTCCACCCCCAGCTCAGCTGCTTTTTCTACAAACCATTCTATGCGTTCCATTTGCTTGGTAGGGGAAATGACTATATGCACAAAAGGAGGAGTATGGGTAAAAGTATCTTTTGTTTGCACCTTCACAAGGCATTTTTTTGCATTTCCGTCTATTATTATACCGTAGAATATATTCCCCTTCCCATTTACTATATGTATAAGGTCATTCTTTTGATGTCTCAATACTTTTATACAGTGGTGAGAT
>JASGCU010000089.1:1317-10087 GCA_030053935.1 Chitinophagaceae bacterium | reverse complement strand
GTCCTACGGTAAGGTTAAGAACAGCAGAAAAAGTAAGAGTGGGGTTTGTTTTATTAGGATTATTTGCGTCTTTTATAAGAAGTATTTGTGAAGCAGATGAGCCAATATAATTATCATTCCCCGTATTATACGCAGTAATACTTACCGTTCCTGCTCCTCTGATAGTTACCGTGTTATTATTGATACTTACTAAAGTATTGGATGCAGAAAATGAAACAGATAAACCCGCAGAAGAACTCGCTGATAATACAAAAGGTGCATCTCCAAAAGTTTTCTGAGGAAGAGCAGAAAAGGTTATTGTCTGATTTCTTTTTTCAGTTACACCACTATAAAGTTCTGCCACTTCCAAAGTGTTTAACGCTCTATTATATAATCTTATATCATCAATACTTCCATTATAAAATGCTGTCCCTGTTCTATAAGATGGACTTACAGTTCTTCCAATATTAATCTGTCTATTACCAGGTGTTAAATTTACATTAGTTTTTGTTTCAATTAAAACACTATTATAATATAATTTAAACGTTTTTAATTCTCCGTCATAAACGATGGTATAATTTAACCACATACCTATTTTAGGCGTAGAACTGTAAATACTAACACATGTTTCAGGAGATGGGCATGTAGTAATATGAGTCGTATCATGTAAAAAACCTACATTTGAAATATTAAAATTAAATCTATAACGAAAAAGCCAACTTGTTTCTTCTCTATCACTAATTACTTCTGAACCATCATTTTTTGAAGTTGTGTCGGATACATTTATCCAAAAAGAAATAGTATAGGAAGATGTAACTAACCCATTAGCAGCTGATGGAATAGTAATGTAGCTACCCCTTCCATCAAAACTATATGCTTTATTGGGATTTCCAAATCTATCAGATGTCAAAGTAGCACCATTTACTACTCCATTATTTCTATTTCCGCTTTCATCATTTGCATTACCATTAAATGGATAATAAGCAACAAGTCCATCATTTAGGGTAGAAGTTCCTGATATAATACTAAGCACTCCTGATACACTTGCAGAATGGTAGGTATCATTCCCCGTATTATAAGCAGTAATACTCACCGTACCTGCTCCTCTTATAGTAACTGTATTATTATTAATACTTACCAAAGTATTAGAAGCAGAAAACAAAACAGATAAACCTGCAGAAGAACTCGCTGATAATACAAAAGGAGCATTTCCAAAAGTTTTCTGAGGAAGAGCAGAAAAGGTTATTGTCTGAGTTATTTTTACTCCTACTCCATTTTGAATATTGCTAATGGTATAAGGAGAGTTTATGCTTGTAGTCCCAATTACATTAGCAGTAAAATGTATTCCATCTACAGTAAGAGTAGCACGAGTAGTAGCAGTTCCTTGGATTACATTTGCTACGGTGCTACTGGTTCCTATATTTGTAATAGTGGATATTGGTTGAGTAAAGTTTACACCATTGACAGTTATTCTTGCTGCTGCACTATCTATGCGAGGTAATCTTCCTTGTCTATATATAAATCCCGGTCCTAATTCTCGAATACTATCAGAAGCAGAAGCAGTAGGATTTTGCAGAGCAGAGAGAGAGAAACCTATAACATAAGAAAATGTGCCATTATTAGTACTAGTAGCTATCCCTACTTTATTATTATTACTTCTTGCTGTGCCATTTACTGTATGAGGAGCATCTACGTTCCAATAACCATGCAGTACTACAGTTCCATAAGCATTAAACCCCACCAATCCTCCGACACGATCAGAACCCGAGACATCTCCCGTAGCATAGCTTTGGCTGATGGTTCCACTATTCCCTCCCACCAATCCTCCGACAGAATAAGAAGTACTCGTGACAGATCCTGTGGAATGACTTTGGCTGATAGTTCCATTATTATATCCCACCAATCCGCCGACATTCTCATTACCCGAGACAGCTCCCGTAGCATAGCTTTGGCTGATGGTTCCATAATAATTCTCTCCCACCAATCCACCGACATTCTGAGTACCCCCCGTGACATCTCCTGTAGCATAGCTTTGGCTTATTGTTCCATAAAAATTATCTCCCACCAATCCGCCGACAGAATTAGTAGTACTTGAGACAGATCCCGTAGCATAGCATTGGCTTATGGTTCTATTACTACTTCCCACCAATCCGCCGACACGATCAGAACCCGAGACATCTCCCGTAGCATAGCTTTGGCTGATGGTTCCACTATTCCCTCCCACCAATCCTCCGACAGAGTTATTATTACTCGTGACAGATCCTGTGGCATAACTTTGGCTGATGGTTCCTCTATTCGATCCCACCAATCCGCCGACCCTAGAATTACCCCTGACAGATACATTCCTGAGACCTATATTTCTGATCCTACTACTGCTCTGTTGTGTATATCCAAAAAGACCTACATCATTAGTAGATGGGCGGTTTATATACAGATGATCTATGGTATAAGTATTGCCTTCAAAGGTAGCATTAAATTCCGTACCAGTGGAAGGAGTTGAATATGTTCCAATAGGATTCCAACCACTTCCTGTGGTAAAGGAAGTATTGACAGTTCCTGATCTATAAGAAGATGCACTATTAAAATCTAAGCTTCTCGTGAGTTCATACCCTGTACAGCTATCGGTACCACAAGCTACCTTACCTGCTGTACTTCCGAGGTTATATCTGATGGAGTCCAATTGTTCTATATTATATATTTCTATGAGACCGTCATTGTCTCTGTCTCTGTAAGTTTGTGCATTTCCCAGAGCCACGCATCCAAATAATCCCGCTGCTATTGCTAATGTATGTATTACATTCATTGTTTTACTTTGTTTTATTGGTTTTGTATTTGTTTTATTTTCTACTGATGTGTAAATATTATTGTTTTTTGATATGTTCCATACATTTGTAATTTCATTGCAAAATAGTTTTTTTTAGATAGGAACAGTGGATAATTCTCAATGATTTGTTTTCTTTTAGAGATTGTTTTCTGTTTTTATTTGCATTACAAAATCTAAGGATACACTAGAGTCCTCTGCTATTTCAGTAAGTGTGAGTTTTCCTCTTTTGAGATCTTTTATGATTCTTTTTATTTTTTCTTTTGTTTCTCCTTTTATTTCTCCTTTTATTTCTCCTTCACCAAAAGCATAGTCAATAGTATTATAATAATCTCTGTAGTGCTTCAAACTCACTTCATAATCATATATATCTTTTTCAGTGAATTTTGCAAGAGCGGCTTTATCAAATGCCTGAGTAAAAATATCATCTCCCATAATTGTAGGGATGGTTTGCAAGTCCTCTAAATGTTTAATAAAATATAACCATTTATCCAAACGGGTTACAAGTTCTGCTTCGGTCTTTTTGAAATTAGGCACTTCCAAATATAGGAAAGTAAGCTTATCATAAAATATTTTACCGTGTTGGTTCTTTAATTGAATGGTATGCATCACTTCGTTTTTTTCTGATTCTGTTTTGTAATCGTTAAAAGTAAAGTCCAATATCCCTATACAATACACGGCTTTTAATTGGAATTTCCATTCTCCTTTTTCTGCTTGCTCTCTTATGGGAAAAGTGGAATAATAAACTGTTCTTTCTTTGAAATAATTCTGCTTTGTTTTTTGTAGTTCTACAATAAATTTCTCGCCCTTCTCATTTTCACAGTAAAGGTCGTAAATCGCTTTTCTGTCAACTAATCCCTGACCCAGATGTTCAGTATTCTTCAAAGTCAAATCAATTATTTTATCATTATTGGACAGTAAAGCATTCAAAAAGTCCATTAATATTGATTTACTTGCTTCTTCTCCAAAGATTTTCTTAAAACCGAAATCCGTAAAGGGGTCTACATATTTTGCTTTCATTTTCTTGTTTTTTATTTATTAAAAGATATCGCTCTTGATCGATTTATACTGGTGAAAAAATAAAATAATAAGATATTATGTATTTTGCTTATTGGTAACTATTTACTATGTATACTTTTAGAAAAATATAATAAAAATGACTCTCAAAACATCTCTTTCCAAAAATCATGGCAGATACTGCTTTTCCTTCCTCGCTCATATTCTTAATAAAGAACCTCATCCCCTCTAAGAAAAAATACATTGCTGTATTCCTTCGCACAATAAAATTATTCATAAAAATAAAAAATTAAAATAAAACATGAAGAAGATAGATACGTAGATAAAAAATACAGTATGCATTTTCTCTCTACAAAAAAAGCATATTACATTTTTTTTGTTTGAATATTTTATTATAATATGAAAAAGATGTTTAATAACACAAAAAAATAATGAAAAACGACAGGTTAGTACTAGAACGTGTTAGGTTTTGAAAACCTAACACGTTTAATAAAGGAGGGGAGATTTTGACCTCCCGCATCTTCTACCAATATTTCGGTGCTACGCACCTCCGATCCGATTACCATCTCAATGATCTCATAACAGGCAAACCTGTGTTCATCGCAGGGAACGATCCGTTGAACGCATGCACTTCGGAAATGGAATCTCTCTTACAAAAAATTGTGGAAAAGTGAATGGGATATTTTTTTATTATTAAGGTTTTTATTTTGACCTCCCCCAACCCCTCCACTAAAACGTGTTAGGTTTTCAAAACCTAACACGTTTAATAAAGGAGGAGAGTTGGGTAGATTGGGGTCGAAAAAAATTGTGAAAGATAATAGAACGGTAAGGAGCTTCAATTTTTGGAATTATCTTTTACGAGAAGGGTGGTTGTATTTATGTTTACTGTTATTGTTTTTGCAAGATAGGTGCTATCGGAATGAGAGGAGAGGGTCTTTACAAAAAACCATTTTGCTATTGCTTTATCTTTTTGGAGGGTGATGGTCATAAAACCATGATTTATAACATCTACAAATGTTAGGTTGGGGTTATTGGGGATATATTCTGCTTGTTCTGCGAGAGCTTCTTGGCATTTATAGCATTTTTTATATTCATCGGTATTTCCTGAGTTTATGCTGGGAGTAAGGAATTCTACTCCTACGCTGTTATGAGTTTGTTGGGAGAAGTTTTCTGTGATAGGTAAAGCCATGGAGCAGTGGGAATCTCCTGTGAGAAAGACGATATTTTTTATATGATTGTTTTTTAAAAAAGTGGTTATTATGTTTCTTTCGTGTGGGTATCCGTTCCAGTTGTCCCAGTTGGTAAATGGGAATTTGATGGAAGAAAAGAGGACGGGATTTCCTATTATTTTCCAAATGGCAGATGAGTTTTGGATTTGGTTGAGGATCCAATTTCTTTGGGTGGTTCCGAGGATAGATTTGGTGGTATCGGTATTGCTTGGGGTATCGTCTTTAGAAGTTTGTTTTGTTCTTCCTTCTATTCTTTCTTCTAATAAAAAAATATCTACGAGTTTTCCGTAGGATATTTTTCTGTAAATGGGGTCGGGGATGTTTGTTTTCAGTGGTATCCATTCATAATATGCTTGGAGGGCGTTTTTTTTTCGGGTTTCAAAAGTGCCTTCGGTTTCGGGGGAGTGATTGTCAGCACCTTCTTTATAGGTATTATTTGCAAATTCGTGGTCGTCCCAAATGGCGAATAGTGGATGCTTCTGTCTCAGTAGTATGAGGTCGGGGTCTAAACTATACTGTGCGTACCTTGTTCTATAATCTTGGAGAGATATTATTTCGTTTTGGGGGAGATGCTCTCTGTGGGGTATGAGGAGGGCTTGTTTTCTGTCTTTTTTTCCGTATTCATAAATATAATCACCTAAATGGATTATTGCTTCTATATTTTTTTGTTTTGCTAATGCGGAATAGGCGTTAAAATACCCGTGTTCGTAGTTAGCACAGCTTACTACTCCAAAAGTAATAGAATCTTTGAGCATATCGGGAGCGGTTTTTGTTCTGCCTTGTAAGGATTCTATTCCAAAAGTAGAGAATGTATAATAGTAATAAGTATCGGGGAGTAGATTATCTACTGTTACTTTTACGGTATGTTGGTTTATGGAGTCGGTGGTGTAAATTCCTGATATGGTGTTTGTTTGAAAAAGGGAATCGGGTGAGATTTTCCAATTTACCAAAAGGGCTTTTATTGGATGGTCGGGGACTACTTTTGTCCATAAAACGACTTCGTGAGCGGATACATCTCCCGATGCGACTCCGTAATAAAAGGGTTTTAGGGTTTTGTTGTAGAGGTTGTTTATACTATTTGGTTTCTGTATGGTATTGCAAGCAGTATACATGCTTATTAGTATGGTGCAGAGTATTTTTTTTTTCATTTTGTGAATATAATTAAGATGTTGATTTTATTTATTTTTCAATATATTGAGTCCTATTTGGCATTCGAGGCATTTTTTTTTGGTGCAATAGGCGTTGTATAGTTCTAGTATTGCTTGGGAGTCGTGTGCTGTTTCTTGTTTGATGGGCATAAAGGTGTAAAAATCTGCTATGGCGTTTTTTTCGTTTTTTAATGAGTAGAGTATATCTATGGCTTTTTCTTCCATTTCGGGTTGAGCGTACATTCTACCAAAGAGAAACAGGATAGGGCTTACTACATTTATGATAATAATGTCTATGGAATGAGTTCCGATGGTATTTTGTGTTTTATTTTCTGTTTGGGAAGAGAATTGGTAGTGTGTTTTCCAGTAGTTGGATACAGGTTGTGCAAATATTTTTTGGATTTCTTTTGTTGTTTTGAGGGTTTTGAGGGAAGAAAATATTTGTGGGTTTATATGGAAAATAGCTGCGAGTTGGGCTATTCTGAGGGGAGGGAAGTTTGCGGGTCTGAGTCGTAAAAACTTCCAAAGAGGGTATTCTTTTGGGGGTGTTATAGTAAATTTTTGACAGATATATTGAAATTCTTTTTGTAAGGTTTTAGAATATTCATCGTTGACATTATTGGACAGAAAACCTGCCATTCCAAAGAGATATGCTTCTGTGGAGGTAATATCTCTATGTATTTTATGAATTATAGAAAATGATGTATTTTTAGAAAGTTGTTGAAATCCTTCTTCATTTACTTTGAATCCAAAGAAGCGAATTAATGCGTGAAAGAATAATCCGTTCCAGTCGCCTTTTTCTTTTTCTAATATATCTTGAAGTAATTGGGTTTTTCTTTCTAATCTTTCTACGAGGACTCTGTCCATCATAGACCTTGCTTTGAGGGGGTTTATGTTTGTTGCAAAAGAAAAACATGGAACAGGATTTTTTTCTGATAGAAGAGTATTGTATCTTTCTATCATGGTGTGAGAAGTTCTTGTTTTTAATTCTAATTGTGGTATGCTAGTTCCGTCTTTTCGGTAGCAGTTTTCGTCATTTTGCCACACTACGTGAAGGATAACATTGGTGTAAGATGTATCTTTTTGATGGTTATGTTTTTTCCAATCACTGCTTTTTATATGTATTTCTACATTTCCGTTCCATTCTATATTATCTATTAATATTTTTGAATAGGAAAAGTCAGGACCTGCATCTCTATTAAGAATTCCTACATCTAAAACTTGAATCGTTTTACCATCTGTGGTTTGTAGGGTTGTTTTATCAAAATATTGATACTTCCATATAAAGTAGAGAAAAGGTTCTTGCATTTTTTATAAATAGGTATGTAATTCTTTATGTGCTAAGTCAGATAAAATATCTTTGAGATATTCTTCGTTGTCTTTTTTTATAATCACCAATACGTTTCCATAATCAGCTATGAGGTAATTTTTCATATCTTGTAAGACAATGAGTTTATCTTTTGTATCAGTATATATTATATTTTCTTTGCTATTTTTGGGGATTATAGTGTCTACAGAATGTATATTTTTTTGTTCGTCTTTTGGGTTGTGTTGGTAGAGGGTATTCCAAGTTCCAATGTCTATCCATACAAAATTTCCGAGGATTACATACACTTGGTCCGATTTTTCCATGAGAGCAAAGTCAATAGAGATATTTTTGCAGAGGGAATACAGAGAGGTAAGGTGTTCTTGTTCTTTATCGGTATCAAAAAAATGAGCGGTATTGAAAAAATGTTCTGTTATTTCGGGGTATAATTTTTGATATTCGTTTATGAAGGAAGCGGCTTTAGCGATAAAAATTCCTGCGTTCCAAACAAATTCCTTGCTTTCAATAAATTTTTTCACAAAAGAGATATTCGGTTTTTCTACAAATGTTTTTACTTTATGGATAGGATTTTGTTTATTTTCTGTGTATTGAATGTAGCCGTATCCTGTTTCTTCTCGAGTAGGTTGTATTCCTATGGTGATGATATGTTCGGATAGGGAAACATGTTCTATTGCTGTATTAAGACAATTTTGAAATTCTTTTTCATCCATTATAAGGTGGTCTACGGGGACAATTATCAATACTGCATCGGGACATTGTTTATAAATTTTATGGCAGGCATAGAGTATGCAAGTAGCGGTGTTTTTTCTATTGGGTTCTAAAAAAATTTGATTTTCTTGTAGGTGTGGTAGTTGGGTTTTTAGAGTATTTTCGTATTTTTTGAGGGTTACAATTTTTATATTCTCTTCTTTTACGTATCCGACAAACCTTTGGTATGTAAGTTGCAGAAGTGATTTTTTTACTTGGAGTATGTCTAAAAACTGCTTCGGTTTTTCTTCTCTACTATAGGGCCAGAAACGAGTTCCTCCTCCTCCTGCCATTATTACTACATAAACATTTGATACCATTTTTTTTCTTTTTGATGGATAATGATAATATGTATCCTTTGTAATTGTTTAGAATTTTTAGAATATAATAATATACTTTGTATTTTTCTTTTCACAAAGATTTTTCTTTGTTTGCAAATAAAGAAAAATGGTAAAAAATTTCGAATAGGTAAAAAAATGCAGACAACAGGGTTTTAAAAAAA
>JASGCU010000089.1:0-1217 GCA_030053935.1 Chitinophagaceae bacterium | reverse complement strand
ACAGCTATTTCGGGGTGGTTATGTATTTGCTATATGTCATGTTTCATTATATTATATATTATTTCACAAAAATAAATCAAATATGAATATAAAACATTTATTTTTAGAGATTCCACAAATTATATTTTTTTTTGAATCTTACTTTTTTATTGTAAGCAATGGTCGCTTCTTTTAATTTACTAATAAATTTTTTTGGTTTGTCAGTATCTTTAAATACATCCTCACTTCTAACATAAATATTTCCTTGAAAGTTAATTCTAACTTTTCCGTTATATGCTGTTCTAACAAAACTTATAAAATTAAAAAATTTAGACATACTACTTTTATTGAGTTTTACAAATGTAATACAAATTTTATTTTCAACAGGTTTTTTTGTTCATGTTTTCACGTACGCTTTTTTAGCACGTTTTGCCAAACAGATGTGAGTGGTTCGTTTTCTTCTGTCTATCATCAAAATCGTTCTTTTGATTCACTTAGATTCCAAATTTTACCTTTCAGTTCATACTTCCTAAAAATTCGTTTTGCATCTTCTACTGTCCATTTTGTCCATTTTGGATTGAGATGATTACCGTACCATTTTTTTGAAAAGTTCCATATTTTCTCTATTGGTTGAATGTCTCCTTTTGGAATGTTATGGCGTTTTGCCCAACTGTCTACTTGTCCTTCGTTTTCAAACACCAACATATTGCTACAAGTGTACATAACGTTGTCCCAAGCATGCTTCATTGGTATTGGAAAGTGAATGAAATAATTAGTATCTTGAATTTGTCCGTTTACAATATTTATTTCCATTTGTTTTGTTTCTGCTCCAATGGTTGTTGTTATTTTCACGTCTTCGTTAAGAAGTGCGGCAATTCCCAATGAACACCAAGCACAATTTCCCCACCATTGTCCATCTTTTGTTTGCACATAAAAATTTGTCGGGGCTAATGAAAATGGATGTATTACCCAAACTTTCGGTTCATTTGGGTGTAAAACTACACCGTGATATTCTTGCAGTTCATACAGTCCATTAATAACTTGTTTGTTGTCAGTTTGCAAAGTTTTAGCAAGGTCGTCAACGGAAGGTGCGAATCCATTTTTTATGATTCCAGTGATTATTTGATAATGAAGATTTGATTTTGTTACCATTTTTTGTTGTGATTGTTTTTCTTTTTATACTTACTATTAACGGTTTGTGGATGAGCGAAGGATGGGATTAGAAGTACAAATGTTTA
>JASGCU010000088.1 GCA_030053935.1 Chitinophagaceae bacterium | reverse complement strand
AAATTAACAAAAAAAAAGCCCACGTTTTATAACGTGAGCTATGTTGGCAGAAAAATTAGGTTTGCAGGTTCTTAATAATTTATTGTTAGAACTCCATTGTAATTATATATTATAGAAAGGTTCTTATATATTTTCACTGTAAAATGGAGGAAAATTTGTAATAAATAGAGAAACATTATTTTTTTTGTAAATTGCTGTTTTTATGTGAGTGAAAAGGAAAATATATTTAGGAAAAAATATTATAGAAATTTTTAGCATAGTTTGTATATGTAATATGTAGTATAACAAAAGATTTATGAAGAATATTATCAGAGGAATATGGGGATTTTTTTTATTTGTAATGCTCACTACACCGCTTTTATTTTATCTTATAAAGATAGATTTTGGGGGTTGGTTTGGGGGATTGCCTGGTTTGGAGAAATTTGAGAATTTGAAAGAGAATCAAGCGTCTCTACTCTATTCGGAAGACAAGGTTGTTTTAGGAAAATATTTTAGAGAAAATAGAACGCCCGTAAAATATGATGAATTATCCGAGATGCTCATTAACACACTCTTATCTACGGAGGATACTAGGTTTTATAATCATTCGGGAATAGATTTACAAGCAATAATACGTGTTGTATCGAATACTTTTATACTTCGTTATTCGGGTGGTGGTAGCACTGTGACGATGCAGTTGGCAGAAAATCTATTTGAAACAGAGAAAGAAAATCAGGGTTCTCTTTATAAAATAAAATTTTTAGGCAGAGTTATTACCAAGTTTAAAGAATGGATTATTGCTATTCGATTAGAAAAGAATTATACAAAAGAAGAAGTTTTAACGATGTATTTTAATACTTTAGCTTTTGGCGGAAATGCTTATGGGATACAATCGGCGGCAAAGACATTTTTCAATAAACTACCTGCTGAATTAAATTACCAGGAATCAGCGGTTTTAGTAGGGCTAATAAATGCTCCTACTCGTTATAGTCCCGTAGCCAATCCCGAGAGATCCTTAGTAAAAAGAAATGAAATTTTATATAATCTGTATCAAAATGAACATATATCGTTGCAAGAGTACGATTCTTTGAAAACATTACCAATAGAACTGAAATATAGAGTAGATAACCATAACGAAGGGTTGGCAACCTATTTTAGAACTGTGGTTCGGAATTATCTTTTATCTTGGTGTGCAGAAAAGGGGTATGATTTATTCCAAGATGGTTTAAAAATATATACTACTATCAATAGTAGAATGCAAGAACACGCAGAAGAATCTGTTACAGAGCACATGGCAATGCTTCAAAAAAGATTTATAAACCATTTACAAGGCAGAAAACCATGGATAAACGACGAAGGGAAAGAGATAGAAGGATTTATAGAAGAACAAATAAAAAAAATAGAGTCCTATTCATTACTAAAACAGCAGTATGGAGAGGATTCAAAAAAAATGAGGATGCATTTATACAAAAAAAAACGAATGAAAGTTTTTGATTGGGAAGATAAAAACTTTGAAAAAGACACCATTATGTCTCTTGTTGATTCTTTGATATATTATAAGCATTTTTTACAGGCGGGATTTATGGCTATGGATCCACATGAAGGATTTATTAAGGCATGGGTAGGGGGTATCAATCATAAATACTTTAAATTTGACCATGTAATGCAAGGAAAAAGACAACCAGGTAGTACTATAAAACCGTTTGTTTATACAGCAGTCATAGATAATGGGTATTCACCCTGTTTTGAAGTAGTAGATGCTCCTGTTACATTTCACATGCCCTACCAAAATCCGTCTACATGGACCCCGAAGAATTCAGGAACAAGAGATAACCCGGATGGGCATCCTTCTGGTAAAAAAATGACCCTTCGGCAAGCAATGGCAAGGTCTGTTAATTCTATTACTGCTTTTTGGATGAAAAAATTAACTCCCGAAACAGTAGTAGAGTATATACAAAGATTGGGAGTAAAGAGTCCATTACTACCGGTTCCTTCACTTTGTTTGGGTTCGGGTGGTGATGTATCTCTTTATGAAATGGTAGGAGCATATTCTACTTATGTAAATTTAGGAACTTGGATAGAACCCATTTTTATAACCCGAATAGAAGATGAGCATGGAAATGTTATTGAAGAATTTGTCCCTAAAAAAGTAGAAGCTATTAGCGAAGCAACGGCGTATTCTATGCTTTATATGCTACGAGGAGCAACAGAAGAAGCGGGAGGAACAGCATTAGGTATCTCGCCCGAGTTAAGAATTCAAAATCACATAGGAGGAAAAACAGGAACAACTCAAAATGCATCAGATGGATGGTTTATTGGAGTTACCAAAAATGTAGTAGCAGGAGCATGGGTTGGAGGGGATGACAGAAGCATTCATTTCAGAGAATGGACTCTCGGTCAGGGTGGAAAAACCGCTCTTCCAATATGGAATCTTTTTATGACAAAAATATACTCTGATGAAGAACTTGGTTTCATAAAAGGATCTTTTAATAAACCAACATCTGAATACAGAGAATGGTCATGCCCGAGAAAAGTTTCCAATGATGATGAATTTACAGAAGAAGAAGAAGAAGATGAGATATTTTAAAACGTACTCTCATTTATATTTTTTTTGCAATTCTATCAATGCTTGGTAATATTCTTGGGGAAATTTTTGTATAGATACCCCTTCTATGTGAGTCCATTCAAAAGGGCAAGCTAAAGTCGGAACTTCTGATTGTATTTGGCATCTATGAAAGAATAATAAAGAAACATTTTCCTGTGTGACAATAAATTTTTGATAGAAATGAGGGCGTATAGAAATATCTATTTTTAAGAGATTTTGTATTCTCTCTTTGAGAACATCACGTAAATTTTCCTTACAATGGACAATCGCATGGGGAAATGTATATTGCTTCTCTTTCATTTCTTCTTTTTGAACAATGTATTTTTTTCCGTTTCGGATACAAGCAATATGTATTCTTATGAGAGGAATATTGTGAGATGCAGCAATGGTTTTGGCTTCTGAGGATATACTATTTTTTTTGAGAATTTGTGCAAAGAAGACAATATTTACTTTTGTCGCAGAAAAAAAGAGAGAGAGATCTTCGGGAATCATTTTTTGAGTTCTTATATCCTGTGCTAAATCCATAAGTGCAGAGTTCCAATCTCTTCCTGAGGTGCTTTGTTTTATAAACTTTTCTGCTGTTTCGTATATATTTCCTTCAAAAGAACGGACTAAGCAAGAAAATATCTTTTTAATATTCACATCTATTGCAGGCACTTTTTCATCTAATGCAAATGATAAAATGGCATTTCGGGTATATTCTCCTATTCCAGGTAGTTTTTCTATATCTGAGGTAATTGCCTTTATTATATCCCCATCAAATGTTTCCTGTATTATTTTAGCACAAAATAACATGTTTTTTCCACGACTATAGTATCCTAAACCCTTCCAAATATGAAATACTTCTTCCCAAGTTGCCTCTGATAATTTTTGGATGCTTGGAAAAGCATCCATAAACTGCAAGAAAAAATCTTTTGCCACTCGAGAAACCTGTGTTTGTTGAAGCATTATTTCGCTTACCCATATAGGATAAGGGTCTGTTGTCTTTCTCCATGGCAGAGAATCTCTTCTATTTTTATAATACCACTCTTCCAATTGCCTATTAAAAGATATTATAAAATATTCTTCTTCTTGTTCCAATTTTTTATGATTCAAAACAAAGATATGTTAGAGATAATTTTTTCTTTGGATTACTTTTAATGCCATTTCTACTATATTGTGAGCAGTAAGTCCATATTTTTTCATAAGGAGTTCGGGAGTTCCGCTTTCTCCAAAAGAGTCATTTACTGCTACATATTCTATAGGAATGGGATTATTTTTAGAAATGAGTTGAGCGATGCTTTCACCCATTCCTCCAGCTATTTGATGCTCTTCCGCAGTCACAGCACATTTTGTTTTTGCTACCGAATGAAGAATGGCTTTTTCATCTAATGGCTTTATGGTATGAATGTTAATTATTTCTGCACTTATACCCTTTTCTTGCAGGATTTCTTGGGCTATTACTGCTTCCCATGTCAGATGCCCTGTTGCAAAAATACTTACATCATTTCCTTCTAAAAGCGTGAGAGCTTTTCCTATGGTAAAAACGGTTGTTTCGGGGATAAAAATAGGGACTTTTGGTCTTCCAAAGCGAAGATAAACAGGTCCCTTATGCTCTGCTATTGCTATAGTAGCAGCTTTTGTTTGATTATAATCACAAGGATTTATAACTGTCATGTGAGGAAGCATTTTCATCATACCTATGTCTTCTAATATTTGATGAGTAGCCCCGTCTTCTCCTAATGTAATGCCTGCATGAGAAGCACATATTTTGACATTTTTTTGAGAATATGCTATAGATTGCCGTATCTGATCGTATACTCTTCCTGTGGAAAAGTTTGCAAAAGTCCCTGTGAAAGGAACTTTTCCTCCTATGGTCATACCAGCTGCTAGACACATCATATTTGCTTCTGCTATCCCTACCTGAAAAAATCTATCGGGGAATTCTTTTTTAAAAGCATCCATTTTTAAGGAACCTAATAAATCTGCACAAAGAGCCACTACTTGCTGATTCTTTTTCCCTAACTCATATAGCCCATCTCCAAACCCTGACCTCGTATCATTTTTTCCAAACACTTGCATATATATTGTATTATAACTATGATTTAAAAACAGTGAATATGTAAAACTATTTTGCATATTAAAAAAAAAAATGTTATAAACAAAATAATCATTGCGGATAAGATATTTTTAACATTAATTGGTGCATAATTAAGATAAACTTTTTGAATATAATTTTTGCGTAAGTTGAGTAATTTAGTTTTGCATCGGTCTCAATGAGAATATTTCATTTTTATACGTTTTTATATTTTGTAAAAACATTAGTAATTATTATTTTATGAGCAAAATGAGTATTATACATTTTTTTAATAACAAAATATTTCCATCATTTTAATAAACATTTTAATTAATAAATAGTAAAAATGCTTCACAATAAAAGAGTAAAAATAAAAGAGATAGTGCAGAGTGACGATGAGCGACAACAAGTCGTTGTTATGGGATGGGTGAGAACCAAAAGAGAGAGTAAAAACGTAAGTTTCATTACTCTGAATGACGGGTCGTGTATTCAAAATATACAAGTGGTATGTTATTCTGATGAATTTTCAGAGGATTTTTTGAAAAGAGTATCTACGGGGGCTTGTATTGAGGTGACGGGAGCTATAATACCTTCTCAAGGGACAGAACAAAAGTATGATTTCAGGGCAAAATATATAGAAATATTTGGAGAATCGGATGCAAATGTATATCCTCTTCAGCCAAAAAAACATTCTTTGGAGTTTTTGCGAGAAGTAATGCATTTGCGACATAGAACGAATACTTTTTCTGCCATAGTCCGTGTTCGGCACGAGATGATTTATGGGGTTCATAGTTTTTTTCATCAGCGTGGCTTTGTTAATATCCATACCCCTATTATTTCCGCTTCAGATGCGGAGGGTGCGGGAGAGTTATTTACCGTTTCCACTCTCAATCTCCAAAATATTCCAAAAAATGAGAAAGGAGAAGTAGATTTTACACAAGATTTTTTTAAGAAGAAAGCAAATTTGAGTGTTTCAGGTCAATTAGAAGGCGAATTAATGGCTATGGGTATGGGGGAAATTTATACTTTTGGTCCTACTTTTCGAGCGGAGAACTCTAATACTACGCGTCATTTAGCAGAATTTTGGATGGTAGAACCTGAAATGGCTTTTTATGATTTGGAAGATAATATGAATCTTGCGGAATCTCTTTTAAAATATCTTCTCAAGAACGCTTTACAGAATTGCAAAGACGATTTAGAATTTTTACACAAGAGACATCAAGAAGAAGAACAGACAAAAAAACAAGAAGAACGCGCATCTATGGGCTTATTAGAAAAAATTCAGTTTGTCCTGCAAAATCCTTTTATTCGCACTACCTATAGCGAAGCGTATGAAATTCTCAAAAACTGTAGTCACAATAAAAAAAAGAAATTCAAATTCCCCATAGAAGATTGGGGAGTAGATTTTCAATCCGAACACGAGAGATATTTGGTAGAAAAGCATTTTCAATCTCCCGTTATTGTTACTCAGTATCCCAAACATATAAAAGCATTTTATATGAGACAAAACGATGATGATAAGACCGTTGCGGCTATGGATATTCTTTTTCCAGGAATAGGAGAAATGGTAGGTGGCTCACAAAGAGAAGAACGTTTAGAAAAACTTTTACAGAGAATGAAAGAATTAAAGATGGATGAAAAAGCACTCTGGTGGTATTTAGATACCCGAAGGTTTGGAACGAATATTCACAGTGGATTTGGTCTTGGTTTTGAAAGATTTATGCAATTTGTCACAGGTATGGGAAATATAAGAGATGTAATACCTTTTCCGCGCACTCCCGGAAGTGTAGATTTTTAAGGTATATTACTATTTATGATACGATTCATTCATCTTTTTTTGCTTTCCATACTTGCTTCTTGCATCTATAAAAAAGATATTCCGCAACGGGAATATCTTTTTAGTTCTCTTCCTGCTGATAGCACGGGCATATTGTTTGAAAATAACCTCCCCCATACAGAACAGGTAAATCCCTATACTTTTAGAAATTTTTATAATGGCGGTGGAGTGGGCATTGGAGATATTAATAATGATACTTTGCCCGATATTTTTTTAGGAGGTAATTTAGTTCCTAGCAGATTGTACCTCAATAAGGGAAATTTTATTTTTGAAGATATTACCGAAAAGGCAGGTATAGGAACGACTGTTTCTTGGGTTACAGGCATTTCTCTGATAGATATAAATGGAGATGGATTTTTGGATATATATCTTTGTAAATCTGGTCCCCCTGGGGGTATGCGAAGAAAAAATGAACTTTTTATTAATTCAGGAAACGGAACATTTATGGAACAAGCCGCAGAATATGGATTGGACTTTGAAACTCTCTCCGTTCATACGGCTTTTTTTGATTTTGATAGAGATGGGGACTTGGATTGTTATCTTCTGAGCAATTCTATTAGGTCTGTGGAAGGATATGATATGAAAAAGGATTTACGATTTCTGCCCGATACCGAAGGAGGAAACAAATTTTTGATGCAGGAGAATCATTTTTTTTACGATGTTTCACAAAAAGTAGGTATTTATACCAGCAATATCGGTTTTGGATTAGGAATAAGTATCGCAGATATTAATAAAGATGGTTGGTTAGATATGTATATATCCAATGATTTTTTTGAAAGAGATTATTTGTATATCAATCAAAAAAATGGAACTTTTGAAGAAACATTAGAAAATTATATCCGAGAAATAGGCATGGGTTCTATGGGAGCAGATATAGCAGATATCAATAATGATGCCTTTCCCGATATTTTTGTAACAGAAATGCTCCCCGAAAAAGACGAATGGCTTAAAACCACTACTCAATTTGAAACATGGGACAAGTATCAATACGCTCTATCACAAGGTTATTACCATCAATTTGGAAGAAATGTACTACAACTCCACAACAAAGACAATACATTCAGTGAAATTGGCAGATTAGCAGAGGTTCATGCGACAGATTGGAGCTGGGCAGCGCTTATTTTTGATATGAATAACGATGGGTATAAGGATATTTTTGTAGCAAATGGTATTTATAAGGACTTATTGAACCAGGACTACGTCAATTTTATTTCCAATCCCCAAGTGATGCGGGGTATTATCAAAAAAGAAAAACAGGCAATCAAACATCTTATAGATTCTATGCCTTCTCACAGCGTTCCAAACTATGCTTTTGAAAATCTTAAAAATCTTCAATTCAAAAATCAAGCCGCTGATTGGGGACTCGGAGAAAATACCTACTCTAATGGCTCTGCCTACGCTGATTTAGATAATGATGGTGATATAGATATAGTTATAAATAACGTGAATGCTCAAGCAATGGTTTTTAGAAACAATTCCCAACAAATGCTCCCCCTTAACAGAACTCTTTCCATTCATTTGAAAGGAGCAGAAAAAAATACATTTGCCATAGGAACAAAAATTACTATTTACCATAAGACACAGATCATATATCAAGAACTTTGCCCTCAAAGAGGTTTTATGTCATCCTCTGATTATAAACTTGTGTTTGGCTTGGGAAAGATAGAAACAGAACATATAGATTCTCTGCATATAGATTGGTATGACGGAAAAAAAACTGTTTTGAAAAATATAAAAAAAACTTCCCTCACAGCATACCACTCCGAAGCAACAGGGGAAACCGATCCTCTCAAAGATGAGAAAAATAAAGCAACAAAAACTCTTTTTCATCAAGCAGCACTACCAAAAGGAGTAGATTTTACACACAAAGAGAATGAATACAATGATTTTGATAGAGAACGACTGTTATTTTTTATGAAATCAAACGAAGGACCTTGTCTCTGCGTGGGAGATGTGAATGGAGATGGATTAGATGACTTTTATGTAGGTGGGGCAAAGGGGCAAGCGGGCAAACTCTTTGTGCAAAAGAAAGATGGGAGCTTTATAAGCAGGCATGAAAAAACTTTTGAAGTCGATAAAGAATCTGAAGACACGGATTGTGTTTTTTTCGATGCCAATAATGACAAAAAGGCAGACCTCTACGTCACCAGTGGAGGAAATGAATTTTCTCAAGAATCCCCTTATCTCTTAGACCGTCTGTATATTAATGGAAAAACATTTGAAAAAAAAAAACAAGCACTCCCTACCCTGAACAAATTTGAAAGCACTGCTACCGTAGAACCTACCGACTTTGATAATGACGGAGATATAGACCTCTTTGTAGGCGGTAGATATATTCCTGGAATGTATGGTTTGCCCGCAAATGGTTATATCTTGCAAAATGATGGAAAAGGAAATTTTACTGATAAAACTCAGACACTCTGCCCAAATCTTCTTGCAATAGGTATGATAACCGATGCCAAATGGGCTGATGTAAATAATGATACAAAAATGGACCTTCTCGTTTGTGGAGAATGGATGCCCATACAAGTGTTTATACAAGAAAGAGGCAGGTTTCACAATCGCACTCATGAATATATTTTGCAAAAATATGCAGGTTGGTATAATGTATTAGAGGTAGCGGATTTCAATAAAGATGGTTTAGTAGATATTTTTGCAGGAAATTTTGGACTCAATACGTCCATAAAAGCAAGCGAATCAGAACCCGTTTCACTCCATATCAATGATTTTGACCAAAATGGAACCATAGAACAAATACTCACTCGCTATCAAGACGGAAAAGAACTGCCACTCGTGCTTCGGCAGGACTTAGTAAGACAATTACCTATGCTGAAAAAAAAATATCTCTCCTTCAAAGCATATAAAAATCAAACTATAGCAGACATATTTACCAAAAAACAATTAGAAACAAAGCAAACTCTCACCGCTCCTTTTTTGGAAACTGCTGTATGGATACAAAATGCAAATCAAACATTTACCCTTCAAAAACTACCCATAGAAGCACAATTTTCTCCCGTATATGCAGCAAATATAATGGATTTTGATGGTGATAATACTCTCGATATTTTTATAGGAGGAAACCTGTATCGTGCCAAACCCGAAGTAGGAATATCTGATGCCAGCTATGGAATCTTTCTCAAAGGCAATGAAAAAGGAAATTTTGTCACTCTCCACAACGCAGATATAGGAATACATATAAAAGGAGAAATAAGAAATATCTCTTCTATAACCATTCACAAAAAAAAATACATACTCGTAGCAAAAAATAACGCTCCCTTGGAAGTATTCTCTTATAAATGAATAACTATGAGATACTTTTTCTATAGAAAATAAAAACCTAATTTTATTGTAGGGGAGTTCTAAAATTTAAATATTTGAAAATCATATAAATATATGTATTTTTGCAAGTAATAAAAAATGTATAGTATGATCAATGAAAAGCACAAAAAAACAGGTAAAAATGGGATGTTGGATTCAGAGTTTATTCAACAAGAGGGGTTCTAAAAATTAAAATCCTAAAAACTGTATCCCTTAAAAATCAATAGTTACCAACACTTTTTTTTGAATACATCAATTTTTAGAACCTACCTTGTATAATATAGGGCAACTAAATTTTTTCATTTC
>JASGCU010000087.1 GCA_030053935.1 Chitinophagaceae bacterium | reverse complement strand
TTTTTTTGGTTTCCCATACTTTTTTAAATACGTAATAAAAAATATAAAACTTAAAAAACAATTTTTAGAACCCACCTTATGTTATTATTTTTATTTTTTTACCGGTATAAATATTATTAAGAGCGAAAAATAAAACACCCGACACTCAAAAACGCTTGAACGCAAATTCATAAAACATTGTGTGCAATAAAAAAACAACTTTATAACATGAAAGAAATAAAAAAAAAGACGAGAGCGAACAGAAACAGAACATTGACTGTTTCAGATGCCGAAAGAGAAAAATTCTCACAAAACCTCATGAGATTAGATGAAAAAAAGCATTTTATCTCCGATGAAATTGTAAATAAAACAATCCATGGACACTTATTTGCTTTGTTAGATAACTTCCCCAAAAACTTTGCAGACCTTATTATTATAGATCCTCCTTATAATCTCTACAAGGACTTCCATGGTTTCAAATTTAAACCATCGGACAATGATTCGTATCTCGAATATTTGAGATCATGGTTCCCAAAAGTAGTTAGTTTGTTGAAAGCGAATGGTTCACTTTATCTCTGTGGTGATTGGAAATGCACATCAGCATTGCAACAAGTGATGAATGAAAACATGATTATAATGAATAGAATAACATGGCAAAGAGAGAAGGGGAGAGGTGCGCTATCAAACTGGAAAAATGGAATGGAGGATATTTGGTTCGGTGTAAAAGATAAAAATGATTATTACTTTGATGTGGAATCTGTCAAAATGAAAAGAAAGGTTATTGCACCTTATAAAGTGGAGGGAAAACCAAAAGACTGGGAAAAAACCAAATATGGTAACTTCAGAGTAACGTATCCATCCAACTTTTGGGATGACATAAGTATACCTTATTGGTCAATGCATGAGAACACTGATCATCCCACCCAGAAACCCGAGAAGTTAATCGCTAAATTAATTTTAGCTTCATGCCCTGTCGGCGGAATTGTTTTAGATCCCTTCTTAGGATCAGGGACAACTTCAGTTGTTGCCAAAAAGTTGAATCGTAAATATGTGGGCGTGGAAATGAATGAAGAATATTGTATTTGGACTGAAAAACGACTAGAGAATGCTGAAAAAGATACATCAATACAAGGATATGTTGATGGCATTTTTTGGGAACGTAATACACTTAGTGTTCAACAAAAAGCAATCAAGCAGAAACAATCAGAATCTATCAACGGAAGAATCACCACCCTTTTAGATTAACATTATGAAAATACTTAATCAGTTCATTTATACTCTTTCCAAATTAATGGTGAGACAAAATTAATGGTAAGGAGAGTTTTAAAAAATAAAGTATAAAAAGTACAATAATTACAATTTATATAAAGTATAATAAATATTTATATTTAATTTAGATAATTTTTTTATCTACATTTTTTTATTTTCAAAATATATTTCTAATTTATATAATATGCTTGATATACTAAAAACTCATAGAATTACAGAGAGAAATGCTTATAACATATTACGACCCACTATTGCTTTTGGGGGGTATTGTACGAAATTGATGCTTTATCGGTTATTTTAAAAAGACACCCAAAATGAAAACGAGCCACATAAGTAAAAAGGAAATTCAAAAAGGTGAAGAAGTAAAAGGTAGGGATGTCAGGGAAGGTATTTTCAAATTAATCAAATCCGGATTTCCGGACTTTGATGAAGACGATTTTATAACAATTGCTGAACTAAATCAATACAGACGACTTTACTTAACATCATTAATTATGCAAGAGAAAAGAGAATTAGCAGTTATTGACAGAGATGTAATGGAATCCATTCAGAACAATTCAATTCTTTCCGAAAATATTCAAGACGAAATAGAAGATGAACTCACTTTCGGGCAAAGACTTGCCGACAAGGTTGCCGCATTCGGTGGTAGTTGGACTTTTATCATTACATTTTTCTCATTCATTTTACTTTGGATGTTAGTTAATATTTGTTTTTTAGCAACAAAGCCTTTCGATCCATTTCCTTTTATACTACTTAATCTCATTCTTTCTTGTTTGGCTGCCATTCAAGCCCCAATTATTATGATGAGCCAAAACAGACAAGAACAAAAAGACAGACAAAGGGGGGAACACGACTATAAAATTAATCTAAAAGCAGAGCTTGAAATAAAGCTGTTGAGTAAAAAAATTGATCACTTATTAGTTCATCAAAACAAAAAACTTTTAGAAATTCAAGAAGTTCAGACCGACTATCTCGAGGAACTAATGAAAGAATTGAGAAAGAAATGAAATTAGAAAACCGTAAGCAGAAAGTAACCCCATTACCCCATTTCTTATTTAGAATTGTGCGTTACGGACTTTTTGCTTTAAGCTTAATAGTATTTTCTGTTTTACTTGGGACGATTGGTTATCACTATTTTGGAAAAATATCTTGGCTTGACAGTTTCTATATGGCTTGTATGATTTTGACGGGTATGGGACCAGTTGTAGAAATGGATTCATCTTCAGCCAAAATATTTTCATCTATTTACGCTTTGTATAGCGGAGTTGCATTTTTGAGTATAACAGCAGTTTTCTTTGCACCTATAATTCATAGATTACTACACATTTTACACGTTGAACAAGACGATAATGAAAATTGACGGCAGAGAAGAAAACAACCGATGACACGAGTTTTCGTAGGAGAGCTGACAAAAAAATTTGAAGCTTTGTGGTTACGAAACTCTCCCGAAAGCAAAGTCCGAAACCGTTAGGAACTACTATAAAAAACACTTGTAAAAAAAATACTTTCTTTTTATAGCACTTCTTTATAAGAAAAAAAATTTTAAAAATCACGTTACATAAAAATGGATATAAGTATCAGAGAGGCACAAGAAAAAGTAGATGAATGGATACAGGTATATGGAAAGAAATACTTTAGTGAGTTGACCAATATGGCTCTTTTAACAGAAGAAGTGGGAGAACTTGCGAGAATTATATCGAGAAAATACGGGGAACAGACCTATAAAGAATCCGATTTAAACTCTACCCTTGAGGAAGAAATTGCAGATGTGCTTTGGGTTTTACTGTGTTTGGCAAACCAAACAAACATAGATATTACAGAGGCATTTCATAAAAACATTGAGAAAAAAATTAAAAGAGATGCTACCCGTTATGAAAATCAAGATAATTAAAGTATTTTTCATCATCAATAAACATTCTTTTAACAATAGAATAACTAAAAAAATTATAAAGCTTTGATTATCAAATGTGTTTTTTAAAACATGAAAATATGAGTATAAATAACCCCAAAAAAAATAATGAAAAATGTAATATATTTTACATCTTGCATAAATGAGTTTTCTTTACTTATTATTTATATTTACTTTCAATGTATGCTATTTATATTTTATTATTTAAATTGAAATATTATGTCTCTTCAACACGCTCCATATTCTTTTAGATTTCTAAAAATATGTATATTTTTTTTATTATTCTGTTTATCTTCTCATATATATGCTCAATCATTGAGTGATTTGTTTTATTTGCTAAACAACAGCAGTAACGATAAACAAAAAGCGAACTATTTTACTAAAATAGGAAATAGATATTCAGAAAATAAGTCCTATCTCAAAGCTATTGAATATTACGAAAAAGCAATAGAGATAGATCCTAATAATTATCAATTATATTCTGATATTTCTTTTGCTTACTATAAAGTAAATGATATAGATAAATCCTTGTATTATCAAAAAACACTAGTAGATAGCTTAAAAAAGAATAATATTCCATATGTAAAAGGTCTTAAAATACTTGCAGAACTATACGAAATAAAAAAAGATTATAAGCAATCCCTTATTACAGAAAAAGAGTTATTGGACTTATATATATCTAAAAATGATTTTTTGAGTGTTATAGTTACCTATAACAATATCAGTTATATATATAGGCAGCTCGATCAAATTACAGAATCCGAAAGCGCTCTCAATAAATCTAAAGAATACGCTGCAAAAATAACCCCTTCCATTAAAAAAAATACCAATATAGATTTAGAAACAGAATATGAAGTAGAACTTTTAATAAATCAAGCCACAAATGAAATGAAAAAGAGAGAGTTCGAAAATGCAAGAAATCTCTACATTCAAGCAATAAACAAATCAACTAACTTAGAAGATAAAACTACACTCGGTAGATTGTATAATTTTATTTCAATAAATCTATACCTGAGCGACAATAATGCCTCCGCAATAGAATATGCAGAAAAAGCAATAACCATAGGTGAAATCTTAAAGAATTATCATATTATATCAGCAGCATGTGAACTTATAGCAAAAATAAATGCCGACGAAGGAAATTTCCAAACATCACAAGAATATACCAATAGAAAAAACGATGCAGACAATAAAATTATCAGTAAAGAACAAGAAGAAAAACAAGCAATTATAAATAAGCAATTAGAAACAGATAAAGAAGAAAAAATAGCAAGAGATGAAGTAATAGAAAAAGAAAGAGCACAAGCCTCTCTACGAGAACTCCAACTGCAAAAAGAAAAAGATGCTCAAGAATTAAAAATTAAAAATAGCCAAATAGAACTTCTTAGAAAAAACCAAGAACTTCAAAATGCAAGCTATAAAAATGCAGAATTAGAAAGACAAAAAGCACTTAGCGACTTAGACGTTCTGAAACACCAACAAGAATTAGAAGCATCAAAAGCAGAAACAGAAAGGCAAGAACTTTTAGCAGAAAAAAGAAAAAATGAAATAACCCAACAGCAGGAACTTTTGAAAAAATCTAAAGAAAATGAACTCTTAAATTCCGAAAAATTAAAAGCACAAGAATCTATAACTATGGCTATAGTAGGAATAGTTGTACTTGTCTTGATTATACTCGTGTATGTCACCGTCACCTTAAATCAGAGAACAAAAACAAATAAACTGTTGAGCGAACAAAAAAACGAAATAGAAAATAAAAACGATAAACTTATAGAATCCGAACTTATATTAAAAAATAACTACCAAACTCTCCAAGAAAAAAATAATATATTAGAAGAACAAAAAAAAGAAATACAAAAATTAAATGAGAATGTATTGAGTAGTATCACCTACGCAAAACGTATTCAAACCGCCATTTTTAATGAACTAAACCTCTTTGAAAGCTTCTGTAAAGAATACTTTATATTTTTAAATCCTAAAGACATTGTAAGTGGTGATTTCTATTGGACGGGAAGAAAAAATGATACCTTTATAGTAATTTGTGCTGATTGCACAGGGCATGGGGTTCCTGGAGCAATTATGAGTATGATAGGTATAAATATTCTCAATAGAATTGTTTATTCCGAAGGCATTACATCGCCCGATCTTATACTCAATGAACTCAGAAAAGAACTTATGGATAAATTAAATATAGGTGAATCTGATGTTCAAGATGGAATGGATATTAGTGTTCTTGGTATAACACAAAGTATTGCAAAAGATGAAAAAGTAATTGAATTCGCAGGTGCTATAAACTCTATGGTATATGTAGAAGACGGCGAATTTTATGAAATAAACGGAGATAAAATGCCCATAGTAGGCGTAGGAGAATCTTTTAAAACACACTATTATAAAAAACATATACAAAATGTTATTGGAGATGTGGTTATTTATATGTATACTGACGGTTATAAAGACCAATTCGGGGGACCAAACCTTAAAAAATACAATACCAAACGGTTAAAAGATTTTTTAAATACTATAAAAAATGAACCTTTTAATCAGCAAATTGAAGAAGTCCGAAAAGATTTTAATGATTGGAAAAATAATAATGAACAAACTGACGATGTTTTATTAGTCGGATTCAAAATATAAAAACATATACACATGACACATTATGAGAAGTTTTCCCTTACCAATGGTTTAGAAGTGCTTATTATCCCCGACGAAACCTCACATCTCACGGTGGTAAATATACTTTATAAAGTAGGATCTCGAAACGAATCCGAAACAAAAACAGGGTTTGCACATCTTTTTGAACACCTTATGTTTGGAGGAAGTAAAAACATAAAAAACTTTGATACAGAACTACAAAAAGTAGGTGGCAAAAACAATGCCTTTACCAGCACCGATATTACAAATTATTACACCATAGTGCCTGCTGCTAATATAGAAACTGCCTTTTGGTTAGAATCAGATAGAATGTTAGAACTTGATTTTAACGATGAGGTATTAGAAGTTCAAAAAAAAGTGGTCATAGAAGAATTTAAACAACGATACATAAATCAACCATACGGAGATGTATGGCTCAAACTCAGAGAACTTGCTTACAAAGTTCATCCATACAAATGGGCAACCATAGGAAAAAAAATAGAGCATATTGAAGAAGCATCTATCCAAGACGTAAAAGAGTTTTTTTTCAACTATTACAGCCCTAACAATGCCATACTGACCATAGCAGGAAACGTAAATCCATTACAAATAGAAAAACTCTTACAAAAATGGTTTGAACCAATCCCCTCAAGAACAGTTCCATCACAAAATATCCCCATAGAACCAATACAAATGCAGGAACAGAGAGATGAAACCCACTCTCCCGTTCCTGCAAATGCTTTTTATAAGGTATATAAAATGTGCAACCGAACTCACCACCAATACAATACCACAGATATTTTATCAGATATATTGGGAACAGAAAATACCAGCACTTTTCATAATACACTCGTAAAAAAACAACAAATATTTAATACATTGAACTGCTATATTACAGGATCTATAGACCCAGGCCTTTTGGTCATAGAAGGAAAATTAAATCAAAATAAAACATTCCACGAAGCAGATTCATCAGTAAATGATATGATAGAACAGATTAAAAATAACACCATTATAACAGAAAAAGACCTTCAAAAATCTATCAATAAATATGAAACCTCGCATCTATTTGCTGAGATAGATATACTACACAGAGCAATGAACCTCGCTTTCTGTTCCTTTATAGATACTCCGGAGTTAGTAAATACAGAATTAGAAAAAGTAAAAAATATAACAAAAGAAGATATTATACAAGTATCTCAATCTATACTGAACAAAGAAAACTCATCTACCCTTTATTATAAAATAGCAAAGTAAAAAAAAGTTTCTCTATCAACAATGAATCATTTTAATTTATTAATATAACTTACAACTATGGATTTTTCAATATTAGATATTTTTATTTTTGTAACCTATTGCGTAGTAATAGTAGGAATAGGTTTGTGGGTTTCTCGGAGTAAAGACGGAGCAAAAAAAAATACAGAAGATTATTTTTTAGCAAGTAAAAGCTTGCCTTGGTGGGCAATAGGTTCTTCCCTTATAGCAGCAAATATCTCGGCAGAGCAGTATATTGGTATGTCAGGTTCGGGCTTTGCTATTGGTCTTGCAATTGCTTCATACGAGTGGATGGCAGCACTCACTCTTTTGGTAGTAGGTAAATTTTTTCTGCCTATTTTTATAGAAAAAAACATATATACTATTCCCGAATTTGTGGAAAAGAGATATAGCACTACTCTCAAAACGATACTTGCTGTTTTTTGGATTTGTTTATTTGTTTTTGTGAACCTTACCTCAGTTATGTTTTTAGGCGCAAAGGCAATAGACACCATTATAGGAACGGGTAGTGGAGAATATTTGATGATAAGTGTTATAGGCTTAGGATTATTTGCCTGTTTATACTCCCTTTGGGGAGGACTTTCTGCGGTTGCTTGGACGGATGTAGTTCAGGTAGTGCTTCTTATTTTTGGAGGATTAGTTACTACGTATTTAGGGCTACAAGCCATCTCTCCAACGGGAGATATTTTTGGAGGATTTATCTATCTCTTAGAAAAAGTTCCTCAAAAGTTTTCTATGATTATTGATAGGGGAGAGGTAATAACTCCTGATGGCAAAGATGCTTGGTGGGATTTGCCCGGCTTGGCAGTGATTATTGGAGGAATGTGGGTGGCAAATACTTATTATTGGGGATTTAATCAATATATTATCCAAAGAACATTAGCCGCAAAGAGTTTGAATGAAGCACAAAAAGGAATTGCTTTTGCAGCCTTCATAAAACTTTTTATGCCACTCATTGTAGTATTACCAGGTATTATTGCTTTTGCTATGCACACAGATGCCAATGGAAACCTTATTACTAATGCTCTTGATCCCAGTTTTCTCAGAGCAGATGGTTCTATTATTAATGATAATGCGGCTCCTTGGTTAATTAAAAAATATGTTCCCGTAGGATTAAAAGGATTAGTATTAGCAGCCCTTGCGGCGGCTATTGTTTCTTCACTTGCTTCTATGTTGAATTCTATTGCTACTATCTTTACTATGGATATTTATAAGCCCTATTTGAATCCCAAAGCTTCCGAATCACATAGCGTAAACGTAGGCAGAGTCAGCATTTTGGTATCCCTCGCTATTGCAACACTTTTAGCACCACTTCTGAGTAATTTAGGACAAGTATTTTTGTTTATACAAGAATATACAGGAATTGTCAGTCCTGGTATATTAGCAGTATTTTTAATGGGGCTATTTTCTAAAAAAGCTACGAACAAAGGTGCTTTATGGGGAGGAATATTATCTATTCCTATAGCTTTTTATTTTAAAGTAGGGCAGAACGGATGGATAGATTCTTCTTTTTTCATCAATACTCCATTTATGAATCAGATGCTCATCACAAGTATTTTGACCATGCTTATTATTGCTTTGGTAAGCTATATAGACAGGTGGGGACAGGATGATCCAAAGGGAATCCCTCTCACAAAAAAATATTTTGAAACATCACCTACATTTAATATAGCCGCTACTTTCATTATATGTGTTACCATTCTTTTATACGCAATATTTTGGTAAGATATCCATAAACAAAAATATATAAACACATTTGAAAACCTTCTTTTCTCTGTTTTTCAAGTGTGCTTGTTCTTTTCTTAAACATATAATAAAAAACAACGCTCTTAATAGCATTGAGACGGGTGAAAAAATAAAATAATAACATAATATTGAGTCCACTCCGAAAAGTCGTTTTTACAGAAATATTGAATTTGAAAACTATTGGTAATCAAACGGTTACAAAAGTATACATGTATAAAAAGTGCTTTTTCGGAGTGGACTCATATTTATTTTGATTATTTTCTATTTATGTTCAAACTTTTTTTAATGGAAACTTGTAAAAATCATACAAATACATATATTCAAATCAATTGAAATGGTAACAATATATTTGTATAATACCAAGGAACTAAAGTTTTTCATTTTTGACTATTAAAAATATTCATTCTTTAAATACTCTTAATACTATGAACAAAAAATCAGTAATAATTCCTAATCCTATCTATGATGTGTCGTTTCGTTATCTGATGGCAGACAATGAATCCGCAAAACTCATCATCTCTACCCTTTTAGGAAAAAATATTATACAGTTAACTCGCAAGAATCATTCCCTTCCATATATAAAACATCGAATGGAAAAAGACAGTGAAGCAGGAGTAAAAATGATGCACTTAGATTTTAGTGCTACTATTCAAACCGATGATGGCGAACAAGCAGTCATTATAGAAATGCAAAAGTCCGAATGGACAGGTGGCGATGTATTTCGTTTCAAACGGTATATACAAGAAAATTTTAGCCAAAAGAAAACCTCCCAAGTTATTGATACAGAAACAGGAGAAGTGTCTTTTATCTATGAACCAATAATACTCATACCCATTTTTATACTGGATTTTTGCATTGAAAAAGAAATACACGACCCTATTATCAGGACAAATAGAAAAAATATTGGCTTTTTTACAGAAAAAGAATTGAAAGAATCTAATTTTTTTATAGATAATCTGTCATACAATATGGTAACCGTGCAAATTCCCAATATCAATAAAATACCCAAATCAATGTATGCAGCAAATCCACAAAAAGAAATGGTTTACCATCTTTTAGAAATCTTTAACCAAAAGAATATACTCAATGGAGATAAAAGATCACTCCAATTAGATGAATATGATGTGTTTTTTGAACGTGTTGTCAAACGTCTTCTTTCTGCAAGAGAAGAATATCCTGAACTTGCCATAGAAATGGAAGAAGAAGAAAATTATCTTAACGATATAAAAATTGCCACTATCCAAGCTTCAAACGCAAGATTCGAAGCAAAAGAACTCAGAAAAAATCTTGCTCAAGCAGAACAAGAAAAAGCAAAAGCAGAACAAGAAAAAACAGAACAACAAAACAGAGCCGAAAGAGCAGAACAAGAAA
>JASGCU010000086.1:2837-10229 GCA_030053935.1 Chitinophagaceae bacterium | reverse complement strand
CTCCGATTAGGGAACCATAATCTCCGATTATAATCTTTGTATTTAGAGAAATAAGAAAATCATGGCAAATAAAGAGTGGAAGTTTACTCTCTGAAAGCATATTAGGTCCTTGCAGTTATAAAGAAAGAATCATCACAACGAGGAAAGTAGACTTTACAATTTACAAGGGAAAATCTTCCATAACATTTCATACCGAACATAAAAGAGAATGATTGCGTTTTGGAAAATGATTTGAGAGAAAAGTGTTTTTATGAGATGTTTATAAAAAAAAATAGAGAAATAAGAAAGAAAAAACAATGTTTTTTTATTGGTATAGGGAAATATATATGTAAAAAAGTAAATTTGTTTTTTTTATGGCATTTGCGAAGAATGTTTTTATCGCAAAAAATGGGATACAGCAAGAGTATCTTACAAGGTATTTATTGCGGATTATTGGATTATATAAAACAAGAAGTTATTTTCAGGGAGAACGTATTTTATTGTAAAACTAAACGCTATTACACGTTATGGATTTAGATTTTGAAAAACCGATTATAGAATTAAAGTCAAAAATTGCGGAGTTAAAAGTTGCTGCTTTGCATACGGGTAAAGACGTAAACAGTAGGATAACGATATTAGAGGAGCATTTAGAGAATATAACCAAAGAGATATTTTCGAAGCTTAGTCCTTGGCAGAGAGTTCAGTTGTCTCGGCATCCGCAAAGACCTTATACATTAGATTATATTTTTGAAATCACAGAGAATTTTATAGAATTGCATGGGGATAGGAATTTTGCTGATGATAAGGCAATGGTGGGGGGATTTGGAATTATTGGGAATGAATCGGTTATGCTTATAGGGCATCAAAAAGGGAGAGATATAAAACAAAGACAGATGAGGAATTTTGGAATGCCTAACCCTGAAGGGTACAGAAAGGCACTGCGTCTTATGCGTATTGCAGAGAAATTTAATAAGCCGATAGTCACTTTTATAGATACGCCGGGGGCTTTTCCTGGTATAGGAGCAGAAGAAAGAGGGCAGGCAGAAGCGATTGCCCATAATATAAAAAATATGTTTTCTCTTACCGTTCCGATTATCTGTATTGTTATAGGAGAGGGTGCTTCTGGTGGAGCATTAGGAATAGGAGTGGGAGATAAGATATTTATGATGGAGAACACGTGGTATTCTGTAATTTCTCCCGAATCTTGCTCTTCTATTCTCTGGCGAAGCTGGGATTTTAAAGAACAAGCCGCTACCGCTCTGAAGCTTACCTCTCAAGATATGCTCCAACATCAAATGATAGATGGCATTATTACAGAACCATTAGGGGGAGCACATACTCATCTGAAAGAAGCTGCGGCTTCTATTAAAAAAATAATTATAGAGAATATCACCCTTCTCAAACAAATACCAGCCCAAGAACTGAGAGCTAAGCGAATAGAAAAATTTTGCTCTATGGGGAAATATAGAGAAGAGTAAGCTACTGAGTAACAAAAGAAACTAAAAAAGGAAATCTCTTTTTTAGAGACAGTGTATAGTAATAAACAATTATTTCACAATAACAATATATATAAAATGGACAATCAAAAATTATATAATGAAATCCCGTCATTAGATTTAGCAGCATTTACTTCGGGAGGAGAAAGTAAACAGAAGTTTGTCAGAGATTTAGGAGAAGCATATAATAATATAGGATTTGTTTCTATTAAAAACCATGGATTGAACCCTGCTCTGCAAGAAAAATTGTATGGAACAATTAAGAGTTTTTTTGCTCTCCCCGATGATATAAAAAAACAATATGAAAATACAGAACTTGCGGGACAACGAGGGTATATTGGCAAAGGGAAAGAACATGCCAAAGGAAGATCTACCGGGGACCTAAAAGAATTTTATCATATAGGACAGACCGTTACAGATAATGATCCTATACAAAAAGAATACCCCGATAATATATTTCCTCAAGAAATCCCTGACTTTGAAAAAACAACTACTGAGGTATATCGAGTATTAGAAACAGCAGGCAAAGTAATGCTCCGAGCAATAGCACTCTATCTTCATCTGCCTGAAGATTATTTTGATGCAAAGATTCATAATGGAAATAGCATATTACGCCCAATACACTACTATCCTATTACAGATCCTGATTCTGTTCCCGCAGATGCTGTTCGTGCCGCAGAACATGGAGACATAAACCTCATAACCCTCTTAATGGGAGCGAGTGCTGATGGACTTCAAGTATTGAGAAGAGACGAGAAATGGATACCTATTACCGCTCTCCCCGAACAATTAGTAGTAAATGTAGGAGATATGCTTGCGAGGCATACAAATAATGTCCTTAAAAGCACTATTCATAGAGTGGTAAACCCTCCTCGAGAAAAAATGAATACATCTCGCTACTCTGTTCCTTTTTTTATGCACCCACGAAGTGAAATGGACCTTTCTTGCATAGAAAGTTGTATTACGCAAGAGAACCCAAGAAAGTTTGAACCTATCACAGCAGGGGCTTTTTTAGAAGAACGTCTCAAAGAAATTGGTCTCAAAAAAAAATAAGAAAATATGTTTGATAATTTAAGTAATAGATTAGAAAAAATTTTTAGTGGCTTCCGAAGAAACACAGTTATAACCGAAGCAAATATATCCGATACCGTCAAAGAAATTAGACGAGCATTAGTAGATGCAGATGTCCACTATAAAATAGCAAAAGAATTTACGGATACTGTAAAAGAAAAAGCAATAGGGAGAAAAATAGTAGCCGCAGTATCCCCAGGACAAATGCTCGTAAAAATCATCCAAGAAGAACTCACCATCCTTATGGGAAGTGAAAAACAAGACCTGCATCTCCATTCAGACACCAATATTATAATGGTAGTAGGTCTCCAAGGATCTGGAAAAACCACCTTTTGTGGAAAACTTGCCAATAGATTCAAATCACAAGGAAGACAGGTACTTCTCATAGCCGCAGATGTATATAGACCAGGAGCAATAGACCAACTTCAAACCCTAGGAGATACTATAAATGTAGAGGTATACGCAGAAAAAGGAAACAAAAATGTTTTAGAAATTGCAAAAAAAGGAATCGCTTTTGGAAAAGAAAAAGGAAAAAAAACAATCATAGTAGATACCGCAGGACGATTAGGAATAGATAATACTATGATGACCGAAATAGAAACCCTAAAACATGAAATCCATCCTCAAGAAACACTCTTTGTAGTAGATTCTATGACCGGGCAAGATGCGGTAAACACCGCAAAGGCATTCCATGACAGAATACAATTTGATGGGGTAGTCCTCACAAAATTAGATGCCGATACCAGAGGTGGAGCCGCTCTTTCTATCAAAACGGTAGTTAATAAACCCATAAAATTTATTTCTAATGGAGAAAAAATGGATGCCTTAGATATTTTTTATCCCGATAGAATGGCACAAAGAATATTAGGTATGGGGGATATAGTCAGCTTAGTAGAAAAAGCAGAACAAGTATATGATAAAGAACAAGAAATCCGTCTTAACAAAAGAATAAAAAATAATACATTTGGATTTGATGACCTCTTAGATCAAATAAAAAGTATGCGAAAAATGGGAGGAATGAAAAGTATGATAGGTATGATACCCGGCTTACCCAAAATATCAAAAGAAGATTTAGATAACGTGGAAGGATCCTTTATAAAAAAAACCGAAGCAATTATACTTTCTATGACCCCCCAAGAAAGAAGAAACCCCCAATTGATTGACAACATAAGCCGAAAAAAAAGAATAGCAAAGGGGAGTGGCACAGATATTACAGAAGTCAACAAAGCTATAAAACAACTGGAACAATTAAGTAAAATGATGAAACATGGTATGAAAATGAGATAAAAAATGATATTTCTATAAAAGAGAGTTTCAGAGTGAGATTATGATTGGATTTTCTCTTTTATGATATAATTATTTTTTTGATTTCCCATAGTAGTAATCATTTCGGCTAAGAACCCTGCTAAAAAGAGTTGGACTCCTATAATAATAGAAGTGAGACCAATATAAAAAGAAGTATTCTCTACTACATCTCTGCGTATAGTAATATGTGTGTAATTTGTTTGGATGAGAAAAGTGTAGTATACTTTTTCAAAGAGAAGCCAAAAGGTTATTCCGAATCCTACTAAGAAAAAAAATATTCCAAAAGAACCGAAGAAGTGCATTGGGCTTTTTCTAAATTTACTGACAAATGATATAGATAAAAGGTCTAGAAATCCATAGAGGAAACGTTCCATTCCAAATTTGGTTACACCGTATTTTCGGGCTTGGTGTTGTACTATTTTTTCTCCGATTTTAGTAAATCCGTTTTTTTTTGCTATTACAGGTATGTATCGATGCATCTCGCCATACACTTCTATACTTTTTATAACGTCTTGTTTGTATGCTTTTAGTCCGCAGTTAAAGTCGTGTAATTGTATTCCTGAAACCATTCGGGTAACAGCGTTAAATAATTTTGATGGTATGGTTTTATTAAGAGGATCGTGTCGCATTTTTTTCCAACCGGATACCATATCAAAGTTATTTTCTTGTATCATTTTATACAGGAAAGGGATTTCTTCGGGGCTATCCTGTAAATCTGCATCCATTGTTATGACTACGTCACCTGAGGCGATTTGAAACCCTGCGTGAAGTGCTGCTGATTTTCCTGAATTGCTTCTCAATCTGAGAGCAGTAATATGCGGGTTGTTATGAGAAAGGGTTTTAATGGTTTCCCATGAATTGTCCTTACTCCCGTCATCAACAAGTATAATATCATAGTCAAAGGATTGCTTATTCATCACTGCATCAATCCATGAAATGAGTTCGGGGAGAGATTCTTCCTCGTTAAATAGAGGAATAACTATGGATATATCTTTTTTTTGCATTTGTTAATTTGAGGGTGAAGGTGGGCTTGGTAGTTCTGTTGAAGTATTTTTAGTATAAAAGTAATACCATATAGCAGTAGATGTTCCTGCAATAAGTAAGGTAGTAATCAATGCACCGCCTCTTCTTTTGAGGATGAAAGATGGGCTTTGTATGCTTTGTGTTTTTCCGTAAGGGTTTTTGAATTGAACCTGTAGTTTATAAAAATTATTTTTGCCACGGGGTACTTTAGTGCCGTTTATTCTTGCGGGAATAGATATTTGTTGAGAAAAAGAATATGGTTTTATAATATTATAACTTCCTATATTTCCTACGTATTGTCCGTTTTCTGTATATAAGCTAACAGATATAGTTTCGTTTTCAGTTCCTCCTATTCCAAAGATTTTGATTTTTTTTTTAACTTTATTCTTTGAGAGAGAGAGAGATTGTAATGGATTATATACTAAGCGGGCTTCTATTTTGAAATCAATATCTTTTATTTTGAGAATCTTTACATCTATGTCGGAAGGTGTCCATATAATTTTTTTTTGTCCATTTACGGATATAATATCTCCTGCATCGCCTTTCAGTTCAGAGAGAGGGATTGCTTGTTTATATCCATTATAGGAACAAAAGAGTGCTACTCGAAATAGTTGACCCTCTATCTGTTTCACATAAGGTCGTATTATTTCTTCTAATTGGTAGGAAATGTTAATTTCATTTCCATTTCCTGCTTGACTTACAGATATTTCTTGAGAGAAACAAATGTCTGAGAAAAGAGGGTTGAGGAAGAATAGTAAAAAGTATTTTTTCATAGTTGTTTATTCATTTTTATAAGTGAAGAATATATTTTGTAACATGGTTTCTGATGCCTGTACTTGTGGTGTTTGCTCTATATTATGCAAAATTCGGGCGGTATAAGTCACATTATCGGGGTGGATAAGATAGTTTTGTAATTCTTTGTAGGTAACATTTCCATCTTTATTTTCATCGGTGGCTTTACTTTGTATGCCTTTGAGGAAGTAATAAGTAAAGGTTCCGTGTTGTTTTTTTTCATACCAGGTAGATGCTTGCTCTCCTGAGGAAGAGGCGAACCATATTTTATCTTCGGAGTTTTCTATTTTTAAAGGGATTGCTTTAAATCCTGATATACCTTCGGCAATCTGTGGCATATTTATTCCTGAAAAACATGCATCTAATACTATGGTTATAGATTTTGCGGGCATGCGGGAGATGTTACGCTCAAAGGTTTTCATAGAGTACCCTAATATCTCGGGGCTGAGAATATCAGCATCTACGGGTATAAAATAGTTTTCTTTTGTGTGAGTGCTGGGGGCACCATGACCTGCATAAAAGATAAATACTTTGCTTTCTCCTTTTTTTATACGTTTATAAAGTTGGCTTCCTTCAAAGGTCTTTTCATTTCCAAATAATTTAATAAAATCAGTAGAGATAGCATCTTCCTTGTATAAAATATTTTCTTCTGAAAAACCCATCACCTCTTTTACGTAATTTTTTATACTTTGGGCATCGTTAATGGCGTATTCTACCGCTTTTATATTATTTTCATAGTTTTTATTTCCGATAATGACTGCGATGGCATTTTCTGCACTTTCATAGTGTATGTGTAGATTGGTTATATCTTCTACGTTATCTTCTAATGTTATTTTTTTTGTTCGAGAGTAATCAGTAGATATGTCTTGATTCATTGCTTTTATTCGGTAGTAATATGTTCCACTTGGTGTGGGAAAATATACTGTATGTTGCTCTCCTGTTATGTTTGGGTAAGAGTTTTGTATATTTGTAAACTTATCATCAGTCGAAATATCTATTTGATAGGAAAGTGCTCCTTCTACCATATTCCACTGTATAGTAAAGTCATTGCTGCCAATGCCTTTGGGTTCGTTGAGGGTAGGTACCTTCATATCTTTTGTTTTTACGGATTGTATTGGGGAAGGGTCGCTTACATTGTTTTCTTTCAAAACAGATACTCTGTAATAATACTGTGTGGACGGCTTCAATCGAGATATTGTTTTATTATTATAAATTAATGAAAGGTTTTTATAATTTGGAATCATATACTCATCAAACTTATCTCTGTTTGTGGAAACGTCTAAAACATAGCCCGTTGCCCATTTTACTACTTCCCATTTGGCAGTAAATTCAGATTCCGTAACATCTACTGTTTCTAATTCCTTGAGAGATTCTATTCTCTTATCTTCGTATTTAAGGGTATTACTTTTTAGGATAAATATTTGTGCTTCGCTATAAAAGAACGAGCACATGCTTACTATTAAAAAAACTTTTTTCATGCTATTTTGTGTGTTTAATGGTTGATTAAAATTATGTAAAATTAAAAATAATATATTCTTTTAAAGAATTTTTTATATCTACTTATGATTATCTATTATTTTCAACACTTCTTTTTCTGTTATATTCAATGATGATGCTATAATGGAAGTAGAAATTCCATTTTTATGTAATCCAAGTACTGCTTGCTTTCTCCCTTCTTTCCTCCCTTTTTCTATTCCTTCTTTCCTCCCTTTTTCTATTCCTTCTT
>JASGCU010000086.1:0-2737 GCA_030053935.1 Chitinophagaceae bacterium | reverse complement strand
AAAACTGATTAATGTTCTACCCATAATATTGTTATTACTGTTTAAATAAGTGCTAAGTATTTCAAAAAAAACTACGTTTTATTAGTATGTATTATATGCAAAATAGAAAAATAATATTTTCTTTTAAAAAATCTTTGGTAAAAAATCTTTTCTATTTGTTATTATTGCAGAATCTCCTACTGCTTTTATGACAAAAAGCCCTTTATTTTCTGCAAATACATCTGCTTCTGATCCTTTACTTATATAAGCAACTGCTCCCACAAATTTCACATTCGGGTTTTGGTATCTTTTGAGAGTTATACGTATAAGAGCCATCTTTTTTAAAAAATCTTTTACATCTGCAACACGTAAAGTCGTTTTTACCTCTACTATTACCACGGTGTCTCCGTTATGTGCTACTATGTCGTATTCATATTGTTTATCCAGTTCTTTACAAAAGCCATTTACACGGTAAGAGGTCTGTAGTACTTCGATACCTCTTTTATTGAGAAGAGATACCAGCTTTCCCTCTACCAAAGATTCTGTCAATCGAGACCATTGAGTGTTAAACATGGTTTCCAATTTGTTGAGCTTTCGCTCGGATGCTTTATTTGATCTTTCTATGGAGCTTTCCATTTTTTCCATATTTCTATCAAAACGTTCTTGTGCTTCTTTTCTTTCTTTTTGAAAACGTTCATCGATTAACTCTAAATTATGTTTATGTCGTTCATCCGATTCTGCCATTTTTCTGTCCCATTCTTCTTTTCTTCTCTTATCTTCCTCTGCCATTCTCTTATCTTTCTCTGCCATTTTTCTGTCCCACTCTTCTTTTCTTCTCTTATCAGACTCTTCTATTCTTTTATCCGACTCTTCTGCTTTCTTTCCTAATGCAAAGATATATATTTTTAGATCTTCCCAAGAAGGAACTTCTGTTTTTTGTTCTATCATAATATGTATCTATTTTTCATTTTTCACTATTTTTTGGGATACTTCTTTTTTTGTATTTCCTTTTTCTAAAATCATTTTGGAAAAATACGTTCCTTGATGCGACATATATTTTTCGGTTTCTACATGAAAAGTTTGGTTTCCCTTTGTGGAAGAATTATGTATGGTAGAAAATACATGTTTTCCATGTATATCAAAAACTTGAAGGGTGAGAGAATACCCCTCTTCGGGGGTAAAAAAAGGAATCGATATTTTATCAGAAGTGGGGTTTGGGTAGATATCAAAAACATTCGGAGATATATTGCTGTATGCGGATTCTATAAAGTTTTTCTCTCCGTAATACACACGAAATGCCCTTGCTGATGAAAGGTCTAAGGTATATGTATTTTTTTCTTTCATATTTATAAATCTTCCTTTTTTGGTATCTAAAAGGAACAATTCATTCTGTGGTATATTTTCTATTTTCCAGCTCAGGGTAAAATCTACTCTATAACCGCTTTGTTCTGCAATAAAATCCCATGTTGTATTATCCGAAAGTGGCTGTATATCTTTGGTGAATGATTTCATAAAATGCTCACTATGAGGGAAATCAATACTCGCTTTATTGATAAAATGAGGAACGGTAGGAAGGTCTTCTGCATCATACCCTTTTTCTGCCCCTTCACTCATTCCCAAAGCACTGAGAGTGTATGTCGTTTGCTCGTTTGCAAGAGTAAACTGCACCTGCCAATTATTTGCATTGGAGCTCATACGTGCTGTTTGAGAAGACGGAGTATTCATTCCGAATGAAAATCCTGCTTGCAGAGGGATAGAAACAATCCCTGCACTCGGCATATAGACAAAAAATCCCTGGTATATATCTACGGCAGTACTTGCTTGAAAAGCTCCATCATATATGAGAACATTAGTCGGTTTATTTCCATTGATGCTCACAGAAACAGCATTCCAATTCATTGCAAAGGGATACGGGTTGCCCAAAAGATTCCATCCTGGTGTGACGGGAATCTTAAATAGATGAGAACCTGTGAAAGTGTTACCATTGGGATTCAGAGGCATAGAAGCATCTATACTCGTGAGAAAGAAATAACCTCGTCCTCTTTCTAAAGAAGTAGTGGTATTTATTTCGTTATATGCCCCATTATTCCAATCGAAAAGCCGCCATTTGGTTTTATCAAAACCACCCAAAGCATCAAAAACAGCAGTGGTTTGATTGGTATAAGGAAGAGTGATAATACGGTAATTGGTTTGGTCCTTACCCACCACATAAACACCCGATAAGAGAGTTTGCTCATAAGGTACCTGCCGTATTGTTTCTATAAAAAAAACTTGGCTTACAGTTCCATTCGTTCCGGAGGCAGAGATAATGAGAGAATATGCCCTCGGACCTTCCAAAAAGTTAAATTCTGCATTGGAAATGAGAGCATTCCCATTGATTCTAAAAGAAGGATGGGCAGTAGAAAAAGAAGCATTGGTTAATCCCGATGCATAGAGTATCCCTATCTGGCTCCCTGGGGGAAGTTTTTCAAAAATGGTATTATTATCTAAAATAATGACTACACTCGGTGCGGCAATAATGGTGACAACCCTCGTAGCACTTGCCGCATTAAACTGTGTATTTGCTTGTTGACCTGCGGTAATAGTAACTGTTCCAACTGCTACTGCTGTAAGAGTATTGCCAAGGACAGTTGCTATTCGTACATCGCTGGAAGTAAAACTTATTGCAGCAGCACTATTAGAAGTAGCAGTCATTACATATTTTTGTCCTACGGTAAGGTTAAGAACAGCAGAAAAAGTAAGAGTGGGGTTTGTTTTA
>JASGCU010000085.1 GCA_030053935.1 Chitinophagaceae bacterium | reverse complement strand
AAAGTGATTAAGAATTGATGACCAAAACCCTATAACTAAAAGAGCTATCCATTAAAAATGAAATATATCTATGAAATATGCACGGGGCAATACATGTAAAAACTGCCGTCACTTTATTCATGATACTTATAATAATTGTTCTAATTGTGGGATGAGTTGTGATATCAAAAGATTTAATTTTACCCTTTTTTTTAAAGATTTTATAGTGAATTTAGATATTGGATTTGATAGATTATTTGTCCAAACGTTTAAATGCCTTACACTAACTAAGGATCCGGGGAGAAACATAAGAGAATTCATCTATGGAAATCATTATAAACTGTATGAACCGATGAAATTCTTACTTATAGTAGGGACTTTAACTACTATCATTACTGTATACTATGATGTTTTTATTATAGCGGATGAAGCCCCCCCCTCATTTTTTTTTGAGGGAACTTCTTTTAGTTCGATAGAAAAAATATATTCCGAATATTTTATGGATTTTTGGAAACTTGCGAATGCGTATTCTACAGTAATAAATATATTGTCTACTCCTATTTTTGCTTTTTTTACTTATTGTTTTTTTCGTAGTAAGACATTCTCATTTAATTATGTAGAAATCCTTATACTCAATATTTATATAGTATCCATACAGCTCTTTGCCATTTTTTTATTTGTTCCCATACTACATTTTTTCCCTGAAAATAAAGGAGAAATAATCAGCATATATATTTTTACTACTATGATGTATAATATATGGGTATTTATATGTTTTTTTTCTCATATACGCATGATAAAAAGAATTATTGTATCCGTTATCAGTATTTGTTTTGGATATATTGGCACATTTTTTTGTATGCATCTTTTGTTTTTATTTTTAAAAGAATTACAACTCCTTTCTTTTTTATAAAAATAGAAACTTTACCGTCTTTATTTGGATTTCAAGGGAGGGAAACTTGGTTTTTTGAAGCACAAGCATTTCATTGCACCGACTACCCACTCATCTATTATACTTTATATAATAAAATGGTCAGATGGGGTGCGATTCTTTTATTGGAGCATAACAAAAATCTTGGTAGCACTGAAATGGAAAAAATAAATCTTATTAAGAGGAAAAAGGAATGTTTTTAGAGCAGATATATCATATTCATATAAAAATTTTCTCTGATATATAAAAAATATATTTTAGCAAAATGTTTTTGTCGCTACAAAAAAGAAGAAAGTATTGGAAGTAGAGAAGAGATAGAAAGCTAAGCAAACAAAAAGAGTTATAACACACAAATACAGGAATAATGAGCAATAAAAAAAACGATGGAAAAGGTGTAAACCCAATTCATACAGATATACTGAACAAAGATGCTTCGGGTATTTCGATGATGTATCAAGATTGGTTTTTGGAATACGCCTCTTATGTGATTTTGGAGCGGGCAGTTCCTGCTATAGAAGACGGAATGAAGCCAGTTCAACGGCGGATTCTCCATTCTATGTGGGAAATGGAAGATGGGCGATTCAATAAAGTAGCAAATATTATTGGAAGCACCATGCAGTATCACCCTCATGGCGATGCTTCTATATCCGAAGCAATTGTGAATATGGGAGTGAAAAATCTCCTCATTGAAACGCAGGGAAATTGGGGAGATGTGAGGACGGGAGATAGTGCAGCGGCGGCTCGTTATATAGAAGGTCGTCTTTCCAAATTTGGATTGGAGGTTATTTTTAATCCACAAACCACCACATGGCAGATGTCTTACGACGGCAGGAAAAAAGAACCCGTTACATTTCCCGTAAAGTTCCCTATTCTTTTGGCACAAGGGGTAGAAGGTATCGCAGTTGGGCTTTCTACCAAGATTTTACCGCATAATTTTATAGAACTTGTCAAGGCATCTATCAGTATATTGAAAGACGAGCCGTTTGAGATCTTCCCCGACTTCCCTACGGGCGCTTTGATGGACGTAACCGACTATAATAAAGGAATGCGTGGAGGAAAAGTGAGAATACGAGCAAAAATAGAAGAAGCGGATAAAAAAACATTGCTGATTAAGGACATTCCTTTTGGCATCACCACCGGCTCCCTGATAGAAAGTATTATTAAAGCAAACGAAAAAGGGACTATAAAAATAAAAAAAGTTATTGATAACACTGCTGAAAATGTAGAAATAGAGGTACAGCTCGCACCAGGCACTTCTCCGGATGTTACTATTGATGCCCTGTATGCTTTCACCGATTGTGAAATATCTATTTCTCCCAATGCATGTGTTATTATTCAAGAAAAACCTGCCTTTATGGGAGTAGATGAAATCTTGAAAGTATCTACTTATCAAACAAGAGACCTCTTGGAAAAAGAGCTGACAATCAAGAAAAACGAACTGTTAGAAAAAATACTATTCTATTCCCTAGAAAAAATATTTATTGAACATAAAATATACCGAAATATAGAAGAATGCGAGACATGGGAAGCAGTTATATCTACTATTGATAGTGGATTAGAACCATTCAAAAAGATGTTTTTTAGAGATATTACAAAGGAAGATATTACAAAACTCACGGAGATAAAAATCAAAAGAATATCTAAATATGATGGATTCAAAGCAGATGAACTGATACAACAATCGGAAAAAGAACTCCAAGAAGTAGAACAAAATCTGACAAAAATGACCGATTATACTATTCGTTACTATCAAACTATCCTTGCGAAATACGGCAAGGGGAGAGAGAGGAAAACAAAAATAACTGCTTTTGAAACCATTGAAGCATCTGTGGTAGCAGCAAATAATGAGAAGCTGTATGTCAATAAACAAGAGGGTTTTGTAGGATATGGAATGAAAAAAGACGAATATATCTGTGAATGTTCGGATATAGACGATGTCATTGTATTTAGAAAAGAAGGAATATTGCAGGTAGTAAAGATTCAAGAGAAGACATTTGTGGGAAAAGATATTGTATATGCAAATATATTCCACAAAAATGATGAAAGAATGATATATAACGTAATATATATAGATGGAAAAACGAACTTTGCTTTTGCAAAAAGATTTCAAGTATTAGGTGTTACTCGCGATAAAGAATATGCTATAACGCAAGGAGAAAAAGGGTCTAAAATAATGTACTTCAGTGCCAATGCCAATGGGGAAGCCGAGATAATTGAAGTTACACTTTCGCAAACAAGCAAAGCAAAAAACAAAGTAATTCTCTATGACTTTGCTACTTTAGATGTAAAAGGAAGAAATGCCCAAGGAAATATTCTTACCAAATACCCTATCAGAAAAATACAGATGAAAGCAGAAGGAAAATCTACCTTAGAGGAGAGAAAAACTTGGTTTGATACACAAACAGGACGACTGAATCACGAAGGGAAAGGAATAGCATTGGGAATTTTCAAAGAAAACGAAAAAATAATTGTTTTTTATAAAGACGGGCATTATGAAATCTCCAATAATGAAATAACACAAAGATTTGAACCCTTAGAGGTATTGGTGATACAAAAATATAACCCACAATCTATCATAAATGCTCTCTATAGAGATGTAAAAATGAACGCATACTTTGCAAAAAAATTTATGATAGAAACATCTTCTACGGATAAAAAATTCTGTTTTGTACCTGAAGAAAGAGACATACAATTGGTTGATATCTCTTTTTTACCCAATCCTTTCTTACAAATCATTTATAAAAACGCAAATTCAAAAGAAACCATCACAGAAAAATTTCTCTTGAATCAATTTATAGAATTAAAACCTTGGAAATCCCCAGGTACAAAGATAAATTATTTTAACATTCAAAGTATTACATTTGAATCTTAAAGATATTCGTATCTATTTCGGTAATTTTAATGAATAACTTCAAAATGTTCCCCTCTGTATTTGAGCAAAGTTATCTTAAGTTCTTTGGCTTGGAGTAGGACACCGCTGTCAAAACTCATTGCAGCAAGAACAGGAATAATCTCATATTTTTGAAACCTTGTTTCTACTGTCTGAAAGGTAGGAATTGTTTTTTCTATTAATTTTTTCATATCTTCCTCTGTTCCTCGGTGTTTGATTTCTATCACACAGATGTATTTTTTATTGAACAAGAGAGCATCTATTTCTGCTAATGGTCTTCCGTTTTCAGAGGAAACAACAAGATAGTTCCTTGCTATCTCGTAGTATTCTACTCCATTTATTTTCATTGTTTTTTGAATGGAATTAAGAAAAATTTCTTCTACAGTCGCTCCTATAGTAAACCCTAAGGATCGAAGAGTAGAAGCGGTTTTCTCTCCTTCTCGTTCTAATCTATCTAAACCTTTACTTATCCTTTCCCATTCTTTTTCTACTTTTATGGAGTTCTCTGCTCTTGCCTTCTCGTTCTCTGCCCTTGCCTTCTCGTTCTCTGCTCTTGTCTTCTCGTTCTCTGCTCTTACCTTCTCGTTCTCTGCTCGCAACCTCTCTGTTTCTTTTTTTAATTCCCAGTATTCTTCTTCAGATTTTAGCATATTGTTTTAGTTTTTATTCTGTACATTTGTATAAAATATTTTGTATCTGTTTAAAAAGTTTGTTTTTACCGATAAAGAACGAAAAAAATAACTCTTTAAATGTCAATAATTACAATTTTTTAAATAAAGATATTTTTTGATAGAATATTTTCTTAAAATACACAAAAATATACCACAAATATAAAAAGAATAAAAAAAAAAAGAAATTAGCAATGAGCAGACCAACACGACCAGCTCCTGTTGAATCCCCCAGGTTAGGAATGAAGCAAGGGTAAATGGTTGTAGCGGTGCGATGTTTGGTCTGCTTTTTTAGTATTCAAATATAATCATAATAATTTTAAAATAATGAAGTTTTTTATAGATTCAGCAAACCTAAAAGAAATACGTGAAGCAAACTCCTTAGGCATATTAGATGGGGTAACTACTAATCCATCTCTCATGGCTAAAGAAAATATAAGAGGAAAACAAAATATCTTATCCCATTATAAAGCTATCTGTAACATTGTAACAAATAATGTAAGTGCAGAAGTTATAGGACAAAGTTATCAAGAGATGCTAGATGAAGCATACGAATTAGTAGATATAGACCCAAAAATAGTGATAAAAGTTCCAATTACCGTAGAAGGTCTCAAAGTGATAAAAACTTTGAGCGATCAAAATATTAGGACAAACTGCACTCTTATATTTACATCGGGACAAGCCCTCTTAGCCGCAAAGGCAGGTGCCAGCTATGTATCTCCTTTTATAGGAAGATTAGATGATATATCTTCCGAAGGAATGCTTTTAATAGAGCAAATAGTAAATATTTTTAAAAATTATGGCATAGAAACAGAAGTCCTTGCCGCCTCTATTAGAAGCACTCTCCATATAATAAGATGTGCAGAAATTGGAGCCGATGTAGTAACCTGCCCATTAGGAATCATTCAAAATCTTTTGAAACACCCTCTTACCGATAGCGGTTTAGAAAAATTTATTGCCGACTATAAAAAAGGAAACCCCTAAAAAATAATAAAAATATGTCAAAAAAAAAGGTATTAGTTTTAACCGGAGGAGGCGATTGCCCTGGATTAAACGCTGTAATAAGAGGTATAGTGAAGCGTTCTCAACAAGAAAAAAATTGGGAGATATGGGGAAGTATGGAAGCATATAATGGAGTTTTACGAGATCCTCAGGAATTAGTTTTGTTAGATAATCAAGTGGTAAAAGGCATTCATGTAACAGGCGGAACCATCATTGGAACTACAAATAAAGGAGGACCTTTTAATTGGCCCACCAAAAACTCAGATGGAACATGGAAAGGAGTAGATAGAAGTGATGAACTCGTATACAAACTAAAAAAAATGGGCTTTATAGGAGTCATTAGTATAGGTGGAGATGGTTCACAACGTATTTCACAAGATCTTTTTGAAAAAGGACTTCCCGTAGTGGGTGTTCCTAAAACTATAGATAATGACCTTTCATCTACAGATTTTACTTTTGGATTTCAAACCGCAGTCCAAATTGCATCAGATGCCTTTGATAAATTAGTAACAACCGCAGCCAGTCATCACCGAGTTATTATTTTAGAGGTAATGGGCAGAACGGCTGGCTGGATAGCTCTTCACGCAGCTATATCTGGAGGAGCAGAAGTTTGTCTTATCCCCGAAATACCATACGATATTGAAAAAATAAAACAACGTATAGAACAAAGATATAATAATGGAAAAGGGTTTGCAAATATAGTTGTTGCAGAAGGAGCATACCCTAAAAAAGGAAATATAGTTACCAAAAAAAATACAGAGGTAGGATACGAAAATATACGACTTGGAGGAGTAGCATTTCATTTAGCACAAGAACTAAAAGACGCGGGATGCACCGCTGATATAAGAGAAACCGTTTTAGGGCATGTGCAAAGAGGAGGTTCTCCCATAGCTTTTGATAGAATTTTAGCACTCCAGTTTGGAGTAAAAGCTTTTGAGATGGTATTAGAAAAACAATTTGGAAAAATGGTCGTTTATAAAAATAATACCATAGCAACTACTACCTTATCCGAAGCCATAAAAGAAATAAACCTCGTAAATACAGATTCTTACTTAGTAAAAGCCGCAAGAGGTTTAGGTATTTCTTTCGGAGATGTATAGATGAGCAAGCATCGTTATTTTGACCTGAGTATCTCTCTTGCTATCACCATTTTCTGAATTTCAGAAGTCCCCTCGTATATTTGCGTTATTTTAGCATCCCGCATTAATCTCTCCACATGATATTCTTTCACATAGCCATATCCTCCGTGTATTTGAACCGCTTCTATGCTTACATCCATAGCTGTTTGAGATGCAAAAAGCTTCGCAAAAGCACTTGCCTGCGAATAATCTTTACCATTATCTTTCAAAAAAGCTGCCTGAAAACACAATAACCGAGATGCCTCTATACTTGTAGCCATTTCTGCAAGCTTAAATTGAACAGATTGATGCTCTGATAATAACTTCCCAAACGTCTTCCTTTGCTGAGAATAACGAACAGATAATTCATAAGCACCCGAAGCAATACCTAATGCCTGAGCAGCAATACCTATCCTCCCCCCATTTAATACTTCCATAGCAAATTTAAAACCAAATCCTTCCTCTCCAATTCTATTTTTTTTAGGAACACGCACATCTTGAAATAATAAAGAATGAGTATCCGAAGCCCGTATTCCTAATTTTCTTTCTTTTTTACCCACTACAAACCCTTCCATACCTCTTTCTACAATAAGTGCATTAATCCCTTTATGTTTTTTAGAAGGATCTGTCTGTGCCATAACAATATAAGTAGAAGCACTATTTCCATTTGTTATCCAATTCTTTACTCCATTGAGAAGGTAATAGTCTCCCTTGTCTTCCGCTATAGTTTTTTGAGAACTTGCATCCGAACCAGCCTCAGGTTCTGAAAGACAAAAAGCACCTATTACATCACCTTTTGCTAAAGGAATTAAATATCTTTGCTTCTGCTCCTCATTCCCGTATTTTTCTAAACCACCACAGACCAATGAATTATTTACCGACATACAAACAGAGGCGGAAGCATCTATTTTAGATATTTCTTCCATGGCTAATACATAAGAAAGAGCATCTGCACCTATCCCACCGTACTTCGGAGAAATCATCATCCCTAAAAATCCCAACTCTCCCATTTTTTTTACCTCTTCTTTCGGAAAACGCTCCTCCTCATCCCTTTCTATAACTCCCGGCAACAATTCTCTCTCCGCAAATTGCCTTGCCATATCTCTTATGGCTATTTGTTCTTCTGTTAATTGAAAATCCATATAATTGTAGTATGATTAAAATTATAAATAATTATTAATTGTATCCAAAAAAACTCTTCGTTTTGGAATGTAAGTCATAGTATGAGGTACTGAATCTTGTTCTCTATAATGAAGACCGCTGTGAAACTAAATTAAAAAAAATCCACTCATTCTATCAAAACGAATCATTCTACGACTCATTCTCTTACAATAAAAATAAATAATTATGGGAATGTATATAAAAAAACAAGGATTCCCAGTAAAGTATCTTTGTTCAGACGCTACAGGAAATCAGAACATACAAAAAAGAAGGTCCCATACTTGAAAGTATGTGCTTTTTCAACTTACCAGAGAGTTTTTATAGAACGGTCACTTTTTTAGTTTTTCTTTTAGTATTTCAAGGAATAGGAGCGGAGCGGGTTTGGTAACATCTTGAGAAAGCGATTTTTCACGGATTAAAATACCCGTCTTGAGCATTAACACCAAGCTATCCCTTTCAGAGAATATAACATCTTTGTATTGTATTCCATATTCTTCTAATCGTATTTTCCCAGATATACGGTTATTATGGATACTTCCCAATTCTACTTCTATGGGCTGAGGTGATTGCTTCATTTGCTCTAATTGATATGCTATAGAATATGTTTTCATACTATAAGCATAAGTGCGAGGAAGTAAGGACTGACAATAGTTTACCCCTATATAAAAAGAAAGAGCGTATACTATATATTTTGTTTTTTTGGAATCGGAGCATATATAATAATAAAACAGAAGAATACTCACGGGAATAAACCAAAAATGCGGAACATACCTCATAATCCAGCCCCCTGGTACTATTACAACAGAGAGAAGGAGAGAACCGAGGAAATAGATGATACAATACTGTATATTCTTTTTTGCACACTGGTGTAAAACAAACATAAGTAATACAAAGGAAAGAATACATATCTCGCTAAAATAAATGCCAAAATCAGCAAAAAACTCTCCTTTGCTGGACACAAATTCCTTTATCTTGGGAGTGAACGGAATACCCACAAGAGGTTTTTTTATACCAGTCGATTCAAAGTACTCTCTATCTACATCCGAGGCAAAGATACAGAGAGCAAGTTTTTTGAAATGATTCACATAATAAAAAGCAGAATCGTATTGATTTTTACCTATCATATCCACAGAATCGTCCAAAGAAAGAGGATATACGGGATTGTTATACAAAAGACTGTTGGTTATGTAAGGATGATAATTTATAAATGCTATACTTATAAAGACGCTGATACCCGAACATATAATTATTTTTTTACAAAGTATATACTGTTTCTGTAAGAAAACAAAACATAATAATGATAGAGTAAGGACTCCTATAATAAGGAGAATAGTAACTTTCACACTCGTGAGTATAATAAGTAAGATGCCGAATAAAAAAAAGAAAATAAATCCAACTCTATATCTACATATAAAATAACAAGAGACCAAAAAGCAAAGAAACAGATTGCTTATTTGTCCATCTATAAGAAAGGTATGTAGATTTGCAAATACACTTGGATTACAATTAAGAAGAACCGTTCCTAAAACTATTTGCTTCCGAGAAAATCTACCAACATCATGCAAACAAGCTACGGTAAGAAAAATGGACGCAAAGAGAACTAAATAATTCATTGCCTTTGCAATTTCAACGGTATTAAAAAAAGAATAGAGAATCGCCTGAGGGATTTCAATTCCTTTTGGAAAATTTTGAACCCGAAAATGCTCTCTTGCCACAGAAGAACAATACTCCTCTTTAAAAGGATTCCACCCATTTTTTAAACAATAAATAGATGATTGGTGATACCACATCCCATCCGTACTACCATCATAAAATTGGTGAGAAACTAAGAGAGAACTCCCCAATAAAAAAACAATGACAGCTGAGTTTTTGAGAAAAAAAAGAACTCTTTTTTTATAATAAAACCGTATCAGCAGAAAATTTACCAAAAAAGTATACACAACAGATATAATAAACAGCACAGGACTTATAACCATCCCTATACTAAAACTAAAAGCCGTTATAAAGAGCATACAAAAAAACATCTGCAAAATCCCAAACCCTACTAAAAAATAAAATAATGTCTTGTCTTTCATATACAAAAAATATGTTTTCAACAAATAAATATTTTTTACGTATATACTCTCTAAACATGTATCCCTTTGGAATTTTTTTTTATTTTTTTGAAAAATCTATATGCTTTATAAATATATCTCGTGCAAAAGAAAAACTATACCCTAAAAAATAGAATATCCTGTTGTTACATTTCCAAATCTCATTTCATAGTATTGTATGCTCCATGAAAAAACGCGAGCTTTTTTTTTAACTCATAATAAATGGAATCTTTTTACTACCCAAGATTTTATGAATTTTCTTGCAGATGCTATTACAAAAAAGTATATATATACGAAACGAAACTTTCAATGTACTATTACAAAGTGAAACTTTTTCGTCTTGAAGTCAAATTTTCTCTTAAAAATTTCTATAGAATTTATAATAAAAAAAATCCCACCATTTTAATGGCGGGATTTTTTAGAAATGGTTAAGGAATTTTTAGAACCCATCAATAGTAACCCCC
>JASGCU010000084.1:10179-10353 GCA_030053935.1 Chitinophagaceae bacterium | reverse complement strand
ATCATCTTTTATAACAGGGTAAGATGAGCCAACATTAAATTTCATCATCAATTCTAAATTTCTCGTTGTCTTCTGCTAAGTCAATAGAATTTATGACTTTAACTTCCAGCCCTTCCAACAAATCGTTATATTTCGTTTCGTTGAAAGGAGTGGTTAAATAATCCCCCCAGCCCC
>JASGCU010000084.1:0-10079 GCA_030053935.1 Chitinophagaceae bacterium | reverse complement strand
CTTTTTTAAAAGGGGGAGTTTGTTCCCCCTCTTTAAAAGGAGGAGTTTGTTCCCCTTTTTTAAAAGGGGGAGTTTGTTCCCCCTCTTTAAAAGGAGGAGTTTGTTCCCCCTCTTTAAAAGGAGGAGTTTGTTCCCCTTTTTTAAAAGGAGGAGTTTGTTCCCCCTCTTTGAGGGGGTTAGGGGGAGTCAGAACAGCAATTTCTATCACCCTCAATACATTTTGCATATCCTTTCTTACATCACTATCTAAAATCCGCAAAACTCTTAGCCCTATGACATTCATTTGTCTATCACGTTCTTTGTCTTTTGCAATTGCCTCTTCCGAAAAATGACTTGCGCCGTCTATTTCAATAACTAAATTAAGCGGCTTGCAATAAAAATCGGCAATAAAATTAAGAATAGGTTTTTGACGATTAAAAGTATAACCGTACATTTTACCTGCTTTTAATTCATTCCAAAGTAATATTTCCGACAATTCACTTTTATTTCTTAAATCACGACTAAATTGTTTTAGTTTATGATTGTAAGGTAAGTGATAACTACTAAAAATTAAACCATCAGTAGAAATATTATTTTTAATTAAGAAATCAGCCGTTATTAGTTTGCCCCTTTCTGTATTATCACCACAGAAAGGGTTTATTGAAAAAAACTGAGTTTCTCTTTTGCGGCAAATTGTATAAATGCTTCTGCTATTCCGTCTTTTGTTAGTCCGTCTGTATTAAACAGGTCGTGTTTTACTATTGAGTGTCCGTAGCGGTCTTTTTTCTGTTTTATGGTTTCTATTCCGTGTTCTGTTATGGTTTCGGTTTCGTACATTTTTTCGCCGCTACTGTCTTTCCCTGATATTAATTGAGTTGCAAAAAATATATTATAATCATCTTGGTATGGACATAATTTTTCGTCCCACTTTTGTACAAAGAGAACGCTTGTTTTTGTTCCTGTATGTGGTTTAAAAGTATTGCCATGCAAACCAACTACTGCAAGTATTCGGCAATGTTCGGCAATAAAATGGCGAATCGTTTTATCGCTACTGTTGTTAAATCGTCCTTGCGGCAACACTATTGCCATACGTCCTCCGGATTTCAGCATATTGAGGTTTCGTTCCACAAATAAAATATCACGACTTATTTTATCTGTCCATCCCTTGGATTTGCCTTTACTATCAAGTTTTTTGCCGAGTTCGTATTTTGTAATTATTTTGCTGTCTTTTATATCTCCTGCAAAGGGTGGATTTGCCATTAAAACATCGAATTTGAAATTACGAAAATCTTTTCTTCCGTTGGTTTCTTTTTGGTTGGTTCTCAAATTGATTAGATTTTTAAAACCTGTTCCAAAATCTTTGTCAAATGCACTGTCTTTGGCGGCTTCGTTCCAACTTTCGTAATCAAGTGAATTTAAAAGCAATACGTTTGTTTCTCCGTCACCTGCAATAATATTCAGCGTTTTACCAACTCTTACGGCTTTGTCGTCAAAATCAATTGCAAACACTTTATCACGAACATATTTAACTTGTTCTTTGGTTTTGTCTTGGGCTGTGAATAAATGACTTTCTTCGGGGTTAAGCTCCTGCCACACTTTAAAAATGGTATGAACAGGAAAACCACAACTACCCGAAGCGGTATCAATCATAAATTCTTCTGCTTGGGGATTTAGCATTTTTACACACATATCAATTACATATCGTGGTGTAAAATATTGCCCTTTTTCGCCTTTATTGCTTTTATTTACCAGATATTCAAATGCTTCATCCACTATTTCCAGATTTGAATTAAATAATTTTATGTTTTGCAGATATGAAATACAAATTGCTGTATGCGATGGTGTCATGCGTGGGCTTAATTGTGTGCCTGCCGCAAATATACCTTTCCATTCTTTTTGTGCTTCGGCAAAAAGTTCTTCAAAATTATCTTTTACCTGTTTATCAGTTCCAATATTACGGAATTGAAGTTTTCGGAATTTTTTAGAAACAGTTTCGGGAATATCATTTATAGTTTTGTCAGGATTAAATTCTAACCATTTTTGAATTGTTGTAATATCTTCACCGCTTTGTTTTTCGTCGTAGAGTTTTGTAAAAATCATTTTAAAACTTTCTTCAAATACATCTACTCCTGCATTTGCCAAAACTTCGTCTTCAAGTTCTTCAATGATTTGTTTGAGAGATTTTTCTTGTAGTTTATCATGTATCAACAGATCGAGAATGGTGTATTGATTTCTTTTTTTTAAAAAGTCGTCGAGGTTTTCGTTTCCCAAAGGTAAGTCGGAGAGTTCGCTAAAATAATTGGGATCTTGTCGGTGATATAATTGTTCTGTTCCGCCATTGCTCCAAATTCCAATAGGTGCACCTGTTGCGTTGCAATAACTTTTTAATTGTTCTTTACCTTCTTTTAATTTTGGTTTTTTGAGTTCTACAATTATATAAGGTGCATCGGGTCTATTGGTATCATAGACAACTATATCGGCTCGTTTTACTTCCATACCAAAATTTATACCAACTTCTAATTGGATAAGGGTTTTAGAATATTTGAAATGGAGGATTAATCGTTTCACATAGAGCTGTCTTACAATTTCTTCGGGTGTTAATTTGATTTCTTTTTCACGAATTGCACACTTTATGTAAGGAGTTTTTTTTTCTTCACTACGGAATGAAATTTCTGTTTCCAACTGTTGTATTTCAGCATCGGGAAACAATGCAATATTATAGTTGCTCTCTTTGAGTATATCTGTTATTGTCATGATATGTATTTTAAGTTAAAAGATATTTGTATTTTTTTGTAAATAAAGGTAAATTTTAAAAAATCAATGTTTATTATTTTGCAAGTGAGTCAAAGTTTTAGAATCCTTCTACAAAGTTTCCAAACAAAAACACACAATTTTTTTTCTGTATATCTACTTGGGTTTGTTTCCATTGCAGTATAGATTTTGTTTGTATATATTCGGCTTCGGATGTTATCTCGCATGCAATACAAAGATAGGTAGTATTCTGTGCGGTAGTAAGAATGGTTTCCAAAACTTTTTGATTTCTATAAGGAGTCTCTACAAATATGTGGGTATTTCCCTGTTTTTGTATTTCTCTTTCCACTTGTTTTATTTTTTGAATACATTCTTCTTTGGGAATAGGAAAGTATCCGTGAAAAGTAAAGTTTTGTCCATTCAATCCCGATGCCATAAGAGACAACATGAGAGAAGAAGGTCCCGCTACGGGTACCACGTGTATATTATTTTTCTGTGCCAGAGCAATAAATTGATTTCCCGGATCCATTACCGCAGGACAACCTGCCTCTGATAGAATGCCCACGCTGTTTCCCATCAAAACTTTTTGTATATACTCTCTTTGTTGAGTAGTATCGGTATGTTTATCTAATGTATCCAATTGGATTTCTTGCAAAGAAAAACCTTCTAACTTCATACTGAGTAAGAATCTTCTTGCGGTTCGTACATCTTCTACCAAAAACCAGCGAAGTGTTTGCAAAATTTTTTTTTCTTGGTCGGTAATTATTTGTAATGGCTCGTATAAAGAAATGGGAGTGGGTAACAGATATATTTTTGACATGGGGTAGTTTTATTTTTAGAAAATTATTATATTTTTATACATATCTTACTCATTATATTTTCATAAAATAATACTTTAAAGATATATTTCATACTTTTAGAAAAAAAAATATAATTTAGCGAATAATGTTATTGACAGAGAATACGTATAGTTTTTAAGATTTTTAATAATAATTCATTATATATGATACAATACGATTTAATAGTAATAGGAAGTGGCCCTGGTGGTTATGTGGCAGCTATCAGAGCTTCACAATTAGGAATGAAAGTGGGAGTGGTAGAGAAAGAGGAATTAGGAGGAATATGTCTCAATTGGGGATGTATCCCTACAAAAGCCCTCCTCAAAAGCGCTGAGGTGTTTAATTATATAAAACATGCAAAGGATTATGGTATTTCTGTAGAAAACCCCTCTGCTGATTTCAAAGGAGTGATAAACAGAAGTAGAAATATCGCAGCGGGTATGAGCAAAGGAATTAAATTTTTATTTGAAAAAAATAAAATAGATATCATACAGGGATTTGGTATCATAAAAAAAGGAAAAATAGTAGAAGTAAGTGATACAACAGGCAAAAAAGTAGATTATCCTGCAAAGCATATCATCCTTGCTACGGGAGCACGTTCACGGGAGCTCCCATCTATGCCTTTAGATAATAAACGCATTATTGGATATAGAAAAGCAATGACTTTGGAAAAACTACCCGAAAGTATGGTAGTCGTTGGTTCGGGAGCAATTGGATCAGAGTTCGCTTATTTTTACAGCACTATGGGAACAAAAGTCACTTTAGTAGAATTTTTACCCAATATAGTTCCCTTAGAAGACGAAGATATTTCAAAACAAATGGAAAAGTCATTGAAAAAAATAGGTATAGATATCAAAACAGAGTCAGAAGTAACAAAAGTAGATACTTCTTCCCCAAAAAATAAAGTCACCATACAAACAAAAACAGGCACTACCATAGTAGAATGCGATATAGTGCTTTCTGCGGTAGGAATAACTACCAATATAGAAGGTATAGGATTAGAAGAAGTGGGTATATCTGTTGAAAAAGGAAAGGTAGTAGTAGATAGTTTTTATAAAACCAATGTAGAAGGGATATATGCAATAGGAGATATTGTAAAAGGACAAGCCTTTGCACACGTAGCATCTGCTGAAGGAATTATATGTGTAGAAAAGATATGCGGACACTCTCCTACCCCATTAGATTACAATAATATACCCGCTTGTACTTACACCTCCCCCGAAATAGCTTCTGTTGGCTTCACAGAAAAAGCCGCAAAAGAAAAAGGATACTCTCTCAAAATAGGTAAATTTCCATTCTCCGCTTCCGGAAAAGCAAAAGCAGGTGGAGCATCGGAAGGATTCGTAAAAGTTATCTACGATGCAAAATATGGAGAGCTTCTGGGGGCTCATTTTATAGGTTCCAATGTAACCGAAATGATTGCTGAGATAGTAGTAGCGCGTAAACTAGAAACCACAGGGCATGAAATACTCAAGTCGGTTCATCCACACCCTACTATATCTGAATCTATTATGGAAGCAACCGCAGCGGCTTATGGGGAAGTAATTCATTTATAAAAAAAAAGAATAAAATACATTTACAAACCCCGAAGGGGGGTGAAATTTATTTCACCTCTTCGGGTTTTTTTTATTGTGGAAGGTCTCATTGCCTCTGATTGGAATACTAAAATTTTGCCTGATAAACGATTGAGGAAAAGTGGCTATGGTATCAAACCCTAGTTTCTCATTTTTACCGTCTCTTTTATCGTATACAGTTCTAAAAAGATAATCCCAAACACTTAAAGAAATACCAAAATTGACCCCGTATTTCTTATCTGCGGGAACTTTTTCCGCATGATGCCATATATGAAGGGCAGGGTTATTAAATATATATTTCAAAAAATATATATCTATATGAATATTAGAATGATTCCAATGCCCAATAGAAAGAGAAATAAAATGAGCAAAAAAGAAATCATCTATTCCAAAACCAATCAGAGAAAGAGGAATAAATTCTAATCCTCTATAAATAATTCCTTCCATCCAATGATATCGTAGATGAGCTGCAAATCCCATTTCTTCCACAGAATGATGCACTTTATGAATATTCCATAAAAAAGATGAGTAATGGAGCAATCTATGAATCCACCAATGTATAAAATCTCTTATTATAAAGAAAACAAAAAGCTGTAGCCAACGAGGGAGTTGCTCTATGCGAATAGCAATGATATTGGAAACCCCAAAGAGAGATAAAAACTGAGAAAACAAATGAACGGCTACGTCAGAAAGTGCATTATAAACCAATAAAGAAAATAAAAAAAAATTAAAAAACATATAGAAAATATCTAACCAAAATCCTTTTCTCAGGAGAGGTTGCTCTTTTCGCCAAGGCCTTATTATTTCTAATAGAAAAAAAAACACACTTACGGTAATAAGCATGTAAAAATAATTTTCCCACCATGGCTTATGCGTATATTGAAAGGTTATTTCCGATAGAAGATAGTGGTAATAATTTGTATATCCATTGAGAAAGAGAGAAATATATTGTTCCATTTTTTATTTTTTTTCAGTAAGAAAATCACTTTTTTCTCTTATGATATAATCAGGGCGTTTCTTTTGACTTATAAATATCTTTCCAATGTAAACGCCCATAATTCCTAATACTATAAGCTGCACTCCTCCAAAAAATACTACGGTCATAAGAATAGAAACCCAACCAGGAACATGAGAGTTTGTATACATTGTATATATTATATAGGGTATATAAAGTACTGATAAAAAAGAAAAGAAAAAACCTAAATATATAGCTAAAAAAAGTGGTTGTATGCTAAAAGAAGTGATGCCTTGTACCGCAAAACGCACCATTTTTTTAAACGGATACTTTGATTCTCCCCAAGTTCTTTGGGCAGGTGTATATTCTATAGAGCATTGTTTGAACCCAATCCATTTTGTAATACCTCTGAAAAAAAGAGAATCCTCGTCTAATTTTTTTATTACCTCTACTACGTATTTATCCATAAGACGGTAGTCAGCACTCCCCTCTTCTAATTGAACATCTGATACAATATTCATAAGTTTATAAAAAAAATGAGAAGTTTTTCTTTTCAAAAAACTTAAATGGATGTCTTCTTTTCTGATGGTATAAACAACATCATAACCACTCAGCCATTTATCTATGAGTTCGGGTATGAGTTCCGGTGGATGCTGTAAATCGCCGTCCAAACTGATAACACAATCTCCATTTGCAAAGTGGAGACCCGCTTTGAGGGCATTTTGATGACCAAAATTTCGAGAAAAAGAAAGGTATTGTATTCTTTTATTATGAGAATGATACTGCTTGAGAAGAGAAAGGGTTTCATCGGTAGAACCATCATCTACAAAAATTATTTCATACCGTTCAAGATCTTGCAAAGATGCACTAATCCTGTCCAATAATACTTCTATATTCCCCGATTCATTCATTATAGGAATAACAATGGATATAAAAAATGGTTCTTTCTGTAAATGATTCATGAACAGACGTTTTTATTTTTTAAATACGTCCATTATTTCCTCTGATATACCCGTTGTAGAAAAACCACCATCATGAAAAAGATTTTGCATCGTAACCATTCTACTATAATCGCTGAACAGCGTGATACAATAGTTAGCACAATCTTCCGCAGAAGCATTTCCTAAAGGAGATATCTTATTTGCAAAGTCAAAAAAATCATCAAATCCCTCTATTCCTGAACCTGCTGTGGTTTTGGTAGGAGATTGTGAAATAGTATTGACTCTTATTTTTTTTAATTTCCCTAAACGATAGCCATATCCACGTGCTATTGACTCTAAGGTAGCTTTTGCATCTGCCATATCTGTATAAAAAGGGAATGTTTTTTGAGCCGCAATATAGGTAAGTGCTACAATAGATCCCCATTCGTTGAGTGCATCTAATTTTTCCGCAACGTGCATCATCTTATGAAACGAAAGAGCCGATACGTCTAAGGATTTCATATACCACTCGTAATTAAGTTCGCCGTATGATTTATTTTTTCTGATGTTAGTAGACATACCTATGGAATGCAGTATAAAATCTATCTTCCCTCCTAAAACATCAGTAGATTTTTGAATGAGATTGGTAATGTCCTCTATCGATGTAGCATCCGCAGGGACAATTTCTGCGTTGCATTCTTTGGATAGCTCATTAATTTTCCCCATTCTCATCGCTATTGGAGCATTTGTTAATGTAAAAATTGCTCCTTCTTTATTCGCTTTTTGAGCTACTTTCCACGCAATTGAATTTTCATCTAAGGCACCTGATATGATACCCCTTTTTCCTTTTAAAAGACTATACATAGTTAATTATTAATTATAAATTATGAATCGTTAATTCTTATATTATCTTCTCCGCTTCCAAAACCTCTCTCTTTTTTACCTCCACACTATCCACTTTTTTTAAACCATCTCCTCTTTTACAAAAGGTTATTTTTTTATTTTTGTGTCTTTTATGAACCCCGAAAAATAAAAAAACACTCCTCATTAGCATTTGGGATGATACAAAAAATAAAATAATAACATAATATCTATTTTGATTATTTTTGATATATGTTCAATTTTTTTCAATGAAAACTTATAAAAATGATACAAATACATAAAATAAATAAATGCTTCGGAAAAAAATAAATACTTCTTCTATTTCCTTATAATTCTTAATATGTTTATTTTATGTATAGATATTTTTCACTATAATTGAGATTTTTATAACATACATTACTCATATTGTTTGTTTTTTATAAAAAATTATACCTTGCGGATTATAGATTTGTTATTTTTTACTCATTAAAATAAAAAAACATTATTACAAAACAATGAAAAAAAGATATTATACGTTCATCATTATTGCATTTATAGGTGTTGCAGGGTTTATACATTCCAATGATTCTCTTTTTGAAATATCGAGAAGTTTAGAAATCTATGCGAATACCTATAAAGAAATTAACAATCTGTATGTAGATGAGATAAATCCCACCAGTATTATGAATGTGGGGATTCATGCGATGCTTTCATCGTTGGATCCTTATACCGTGCTTATTCCCGAAGATCAAATAGAAGATTATAGAACTTCTGTCACAGGTGAGTATGGAGGAATAGGAGTATCTACTATACTTATAGAAGGGGAACATACCATTTTTTCTTTGCAAGAAGGGTATCCCGCAGAGAAAGCGGGTTTAAAAATAGGTGATGCAATTATTTCTGTAGATGGAGTGCTGACGAATTCTTTAACAGAAACCCAATTAGGAAAGTTATTGAGAGGGCAATCTAAAAAATTGTTTCAGTTATCTATAAAACGATACGGGATTCCTAATAATATGCTCTTTCAAGTAGACAGAGAAAAAATAACTTTAGAAAATGTTATTTACAAAGATATTATTCAATCCGAGATAGCACTCATAAAATTAGTAGAATTTACCTCAGGTGCGGGTGAAAACGTAAAAAAAGCGATAAAAGAGGTGAAAGAAAAAGGGGCAAAGTATATAATTTTAGATTTGAGAAATAATCCAGGTGGGCTTTTGCACGAAGCGGTGAATATTTCTAATATATTTCTTCCAAAAAACTCTCTTATTGTAGAAACAAAAGGAAAACAAAAGGATCTACAGCATCAATACGGTACTCTTAATACTCCCGTAGATACGGAGACACCGCTGATTGTATTGATAAATGACCATAGTGCTTCTGCTTCGGAGATAGTTGCGGGAGTTATGCAAGATTATGATAGAGGATTAATAATTGGACAGAAAAGTTATGGAAAAGGACTCGTGCAGATTACCAAGCCGATTATTTATAATAACCAGCTCAAAGTAACTGTTTCTAAATATTATATTCCAAGTGGCAGATGTATACAGGCAATTGATTATTCTCGTAAAAACAAAGATAAGAAAGTTCTGAAAACAGATGATTCTCTCAGGGTTCCTTTTCAAACAAAGGGAGGGAGAACGGTTTATGATGGAGATGGTATCAATCCCGATGTTATTACTGCTGTAAAAAAGTATTCAGAGCTTGCCTATCAAATAGATTCTAAAGGACTTATTTTAACATTTGCAATACGGTATTATTATACTCACTCTACTATTCCCCCTGCTTTGGACTTTAAGCTCTCTGATGCGGAATATCAAGAATTTGTGAATTGGTATAAGAGCAAAAAGACGCCTTATAGAACAGAAGTAGAGGATATATACCAAGATATGACTGCATCTCTGAAAGAAGAGGGGGCATATATCTCTTTTGAAAAGGAACTTTCCGCTCTCTCTCAAAAAATAGAAGAGGAAAAAGCAAAAGATATTTGGAAGCATAAAGAAGAAATAAAAAAAATAATAGAGCAGAGAATTGCTTCTATGTATTATCTTCAAAAAGGAGTTATAGAAACGACTTTTGCAGACGATGAGGATATTCAAAAAGCAGTGGAGTTATTTCGAGATATCAAGGAATATAATAAACTTTTAGGGAAGTGAGGTGAAACTCATGTATTGATGTTTAAATATATAAAAACTCCTTT
>JASGCU010000083.1 GCA_030053935.1 Chitinophagaceae bacterium | reverse complement strand
AGAGAAAAAAATCCAACCAAAAGTATATGAATACGATTTTTTGAAAGAATAAAAAGACATATTGATAAATAGGTAGGTTATATAAAGTACATGACTCTTAATAGGGTTTAGAATGATAGAAAAATAAAATAATAACATAATTTTTATTTTGATTATTGAATCCACTCCAAAAATTCCTTTTTATAAAAATATTGAATTGTAAACCTATTGATAATCAAACAGTTACAAAACTACAAGAGTATCAAAAGTAGTTTTTCAGACATCTGTGTTTTTTAAACCATAGTTTTTCCTTCCTTTTAAAGAGTGATAGATATTTATATTTAATCTCTCCATATATAAGGAAATAAAAGAATAGATGCCGTAATGCATATTACATCTAATAAACAAAGGGATAGAAACATATCCTGTGCTTGAGAAAAATCAAAATTATCTAAGGCGTAATAGGTTATTTTGACCGCAAATATCAGAATGGGTATCAGAATGGGTAAACCAAGCAGAGCAGTAAAGACCGTGCTGTTTTCTGTAGTAGATGCTATTGCAGAAATGAGCGTAAGCACAAATCCTATTCCTATATTTATCAAGAAAAGGTTGAGAAAAAACAGAGCAGTGTTTTGAATAGGATTACCAAAAAATACAATATACATTCCAAAGGTTAATAATGATAGGAAAGAAAGGAGTATGCAATGAAAAATACTTTTGGACAGAATGATACTTACGGGGTGAACAATGGTGTAGAGATATAAAAGAGTACTTTTTCCGTGATGTGTAAAGCTTTTTGCGGTGCAATGGAGTGCAGAGAACAAAAAGGTTATCCAAAAAATACAATTCCAAAAGGGTAGTGGGAGTTTTCCTATCTGTCTTACGGACAAACAAATATGTATTATAAAAAGAGAGGAAAGGGAAAAAAGCATTATACCTATAAATGCGTTTTGTTCTCTCATTTCTCTTTTAAATTCTTTTATGAGGAGGTGTTTTGTTTCTGTATAAAGGTTCACTCTGTGGGTAGTTTATTTTTTATAATCATGGTTTTCTAAAAGGGATATATAACTTTTATAGCGAGATGCGGGTATAGTGTTATTTTTCGCTGCTTCTACTACTTTACAGGCGGGTTCGTTCTTATGAAGACAGTTAGAAAACTTACAATGCTCTGCAATAGCCTGTATTTCAGGAAAATAAAATTTTATATCTACGGCTTTCATATCAGGTATGCCAAATTCTTTGATTCCAGGGGTATCTATTATAAAGGTATTGTTTGGCAAAAGAAACATTTCTGCAAAAGTAGTGGTATGCTTGCCTTTTTCTGTGAATTGGGATATTTCATTTGTTTTTTGTGCAATGGGTATGCCCAAATTATTGAGAATAGTTGATTTTCCTACACCGGAATGTCCCACCAAAATGCTTACTTTTTTTTCTATTTTTTGTAAAAAGAGATGTATATCGTTTTTTTCAAAAGCAGAGATGAGCAGGACAGGATATCCGATGCTTTCATATATTTTTTTATATTCTTCTATGAGGGGCGTTTCTGATGGGCATATACTATCTTTTTTATTAAAAACGAGGAGGGATTCAATGCCAAAGGATTCGGCGCTTACTAATAATCTGTCTATAAAACCTAATGTTGTTCGCGGTTGCGAGAGAGAAGCAATGATAACGAGAAGGTCTATATTTGATGCTATTATATGAGAATGTTCTTTTTTTTCGGGAGATTTTCTGATGATATAATTGCTACGTGGGTGTATTTTGGTAATGGTATAGGCAGTTTCGTTTTTTCCTTCGTTGGTAAAGTCCACCCAATCTCCCACAGATATTGGGTTTGTAATTTTTTTATTCTCTAATTTAAATTTACCCTTGAGAGTTGCTTCTACAATAGTGTTTTCGGAAAGAATTTTATAGAACATTCCCGTTGATTTTATGATTTTTCCTTTCATTGGTTATGGAATAAGGGGAATTCTCTTGTATTCTATCATCTTTTGGATGTATTTACCCACAAAATCAAATTCTAAATTTACCAAGGTTCCCACTATGATATTTTGAAAATTTGTGTGTGAATAGGTAAATGGGATTATAGCCGTAGAAAAAGTATTTTTAGTGGTATGAAAACAAGTAAGTGCCACACCATTCACACAAATACAGCCCTTTTCTATATTGATATGGGGAGTTCTCTCATCGTATTCAAATTCAAAGAGCCAGCTCCCGTCTTGTGCTTCTTTTTTTATACAAATACCTGTTTGATCCACGTGTCCTAAAACAATATGCCCATCTAATCTTTGCTGGAGAGATAGCGCTCTTTCTATATTAAGCGGTTCTTTGGGTTTCCATTCTTTTATATTCGTTCTATCAATGGTCTCTTTTACTGCTGTTACCGTATGCTGCGTGTTTGTAGCATCTATAACAGTCATACAAATACCATTATGAGCCACGCTTTGGTCTCTTTTCAGCGTGTGAGCAATATTACTTTTTATTATAAAATGTATATTACTTCCTTCTTTTTTTATTTTTTGAACGGTACCAATACTTTCTATAATTCCTGTGAACATTTGTATTTGCAAATTTTATACATGAAATCTAAAATGCATGATATCCCCATCTTTCACAATATATTCTTTTCCCTCCACGTTCAATTTGCCTGCTTCTCGGCAGGCATGCTCCGATCCATATTTCACAAATTCCGCAAAAGGAATAACTTCTGCTCGTATAAATCCTCTTTCAAAATCGGTATGGATAACCCCTGCTGCTTTTGGGGCTTTCCATCCTTTTTGTATAGTCCAAGCTCTTACTTCTTTGGGACCAGCGGTAAAATAAGTGATGAGATTTAATAAGTGGTAAGACGATTTGATAAGTACATTCAAAATGGGTTCTGCTAAATTATATCCCGACAAAAACATTTCTTTTTCGTCCTCTTCCAATTCTGCAATTTGTGCTTCTATAGCGGCACAGAGTACTATAAGTTCTGATGTCTCATCTTGAATAGATTCTCGGAGCTTCTCTACCAATTCATTTCCTTTGTTTATGGAATTTTCATCTACATTGGCAACGTAAATAATGGGCTTGAGAGTTAAGAGTTGTAGGTCAGCAATAGTTTCTTTTTCTGCGGGCGAAATGTCTAATGTGCGGATATTTTTTCCCATTTCTAAATGTTTTTTTACCGAGAGCAGAAAAGATAACTCTGTTTTTGCTTTTGCATCGCCTGTTTTAGCTGTTTTTTCCGTTTTTGCTATTTTTTTTTCTACTGATTCTAAATCTTTCACCTGTAATTCTGTATCTATTACTTCTTTATCTTCCACGGGGTTTATTTTCCCCGCAACATGCACTATATTATTATCATGAAAGCATCTCACCACGTGTATCAGAGCATCTACTTCTCGGATATTTCCTAGAAATTTATTTCCTAAACCCTCTCCCCTACTCGCACCCTTCACTAAACCCGCAATATCCACAAATTCCATTATAGTAGGAACAACCTTTTCGGGTTTTACTAATTTTTCTAAGTCAGTTAGACGCTCATCGGGAACAGTAATAACCCCTACATTCGGCTCAATAGTGCAAAAAGGATAATTAGCCGCTTCTGCTTTTCCTTTTGATAACGCATTAAAAAGCGTTGACTTCCCTACATTTGGTAAACCTAAAATTCCACACTGTAATGCCATACTTTATTTTTATGTTTTGTTTTGAAATAATATATTTGTCTGTTTGCAATTTACATTATTTTAAATAATATTTATGAAATAAAATATAATTATGTTTTTGTTTTATATTTACGAATATTAAAAAATATAGGTATGTTAAAAAAAAAAATACTTCTATGAATGTCTTCTATGAATGTACGAAATAATAAAAACATAGGAAATATCTTAAGAAAAAACCTAAGATGGTAAAAAACAACAAATTAGTAGCTCCTTTTTTAAAATGGGTTGGAGGAAAAAGACAACTTATGCCTTCAATTGTTGATTTGTTGCCAAAAAATATCAAAGATCTAAACTATGTTGAACCCTTTATTGGTGGAGGTGCGGTTCTTTTTCATTTACAACCTAAAAATGCTATAATCAATGATTTCAATGAAGAAGAAAGTCCAGATGTATTAACTTATCAAGTACAAGTAATAATAAAAACATCCTAAATCTTAAAATTATCAATTTTATACTTATTATTTTAACATATTATATTATGAAATTTTAATTTGAATGAACCTCATAAAAATAAACATAATTGCTCCTCTTTTCTTTTTTTGTATAGTCACCTCTTGTATCGGGAAAGGAGATATTTTTGTGGGAATACGATACGGTGGGCATTATTCTGATGCTTTTATAAGCAATATCTACTCTCCTATAGCTCTTGATAAAAGCCCTCTATTGGGGTATCACATTGCATTATCAGGGAAATTCTTTGTGGAAAGTATAACAAGATTGCTACCGGGACTTCAAATAGATATAAACTACACCCAAAAAGGATATCAACAATATTTTACAGAGAGTAGTTTTAAAACACAGATGTTTTATTTAGAAATACCATTTATGGCATCGCTTGTCTTTCAGATAAGAAAAAATAAAGAACAGGTATTTATAAATGCAGGTCCTTATATAGAATTTTTTTTATTCCAAAACAATACTATTACAGGAAAACAAATAGATCCAGATGAAAAATGGTATCCCTTTGACCCCGCAAAAGATAATATATGGGGCTACGGACTCAAGAGTATGCTCGGAATAAACAAAATATTTCCCTTTGGGCAAATACAATTAGACGCGGGGGTAAGCTATACTCTGAGTGATTTTAAAAAAACAAAGGAACTCACTTTTGATATCCCCAATAATACACATCATATAGTATATACTCTTTCTATGAGTTATTACTTTTTGGTCAGATAACTACCCGTTATGAAAAAGCTCTTTACACTTAATAACTCACTTTACACAAAAATTATATTCAAAAAATGTATCTTAATATTTTAATGATTGCATACCTTATTTATGCTATTTTTTGGAGTTTTTTAATTCCGTTCTATTCTCATAATGCTGCAATTCAAATGAGTGTAAAGTTTATTAGCATTTTAAAATGTAAAGATATGAAATTGTATTATATTTTTGCGTAAAGTGAGTTAATAAATAGAACAATTTTACATCAAAATACTCTTTTTTAAAAGTATTTTAATATTTGTAAACGAAAAATTGAAAGATATTAGAGATGTATAATATTTTTTTTGTCTTTTCATAAAATTAATTATATTAGGACTATATTATTTTTTACTGAGTGGATCTATTTTTCATAAAAACAAACATAATAAAAAAAATGAAAAGAATATTGTTAATAGCAGGGTTATTAGTAGCGGCAGAAACAGGTTTTGCACAAAGCATAGATAGTATTCGTCCGGTGATAGCAAAGATAGGAGATACAGTAACTATTTATGGAAGTTCCTTTCAAAATACGGCACAAGTACATATAAGATGGAGAAATTTCTTTTTTGATACTGTAAGCCGAACCTCTACACGTATAGAGGTAAGAGTACCTGCTTCTTTGAGAAATGGACTCTATCCTATAGAAGTAATACAAGGAATGGATACCTCCAATGTGCATCTGATAAAAACTATTGACTATGCTCCTAAAAGTGTTATTGGCTGGGGGAGTAATAATTATAATGAAATCCTTATCCCCGATGGATTATTGTCATACAATGTAGTGGATGTGGTAGCGAGTCGTTCTCTTATTGATGGTCATCGTCATTCTTTAGCCTTGAAAGGTGATGGTACCGTGGTTGGTTGGGGAGGAAATAATCATGATCAGAGTAATGTTCCTGTTACTCTAAAAAATGTAGTACACATAACAGCAGGAAATAATTACTCTGCAGCCCTCATAAGCAATGGTTCTGTGGTTACATGGGGAAACATATCTTCTACTTCTATAACTGATGCTGTGGATATTTCTGCTCATGAATTTGCACTCTTTGTTTTAAAAAAAAGTGGAGCAATAGTATCAGAAGGAAACGCTTCTCTTCCCATACAACATAGATTTACGATACCCACAAATAGTAATTTTGTTCGCATTAATATGGGATACACCACTGGTTTAGCAATAACAAGGGATAGTTCTTTGGTATCTTTTACTAATTTTAATTCTACTGGAATTGCTATTCCACAAATAAGTAAAGTTATACAAGCTGATGTGGGGTATGTTTTGGGAAGTTATACAGGCTCTGCTCTTACATCTTCGGGTATATTATATGTAGTATCCTCTACAGGAACAGCAACAGCATTCAATGTAAAAGAAATTTCTGTTGGAGATTCTCATACGATAGCATTATTTAACAATAAAACTATTCGCATATTTAACGGTAGCGGAGATTTGGATAGTATTCCTAAAAACATAACATGGGGTAATGTATATGGTATCTCTGCTGGTTCTTTTCATAATTTGGCATTGTATCAGCCCGTTCCGACTATAACTTTTGATTCTTTACTGCCTGTTGCTTTGACTGATAGCACATTAAAACTAACAGCAAGTATAGATTTTGATTTTCCTATTTTATACAGCAGTAGTAATACAAGCATAGCAGATATTTTTTCTGTGGATAGTATCCAACTCAGAAGAGTAGGTACTGTAGTAATAACCGCATACATACGCGAAAAAGTAGATACTGTTGAATTTACTTCTGTAAAGAGAAATTTATATATAAGGCATTTACCTACATTACGTTTTGACTCTCTCTCCCCTGTGGTATACGGAATTTCTCCTTTCCCTTTATCCGCTCGTAGTACTGTAAATGTACCTATACTTTATAGCAGTTCCGATACGCAAATAGCTCGCATCATAAGAGATAGTGTAGAAATACTATCTCCCGGAACAACTTTTATTACTGCTTATCAGCAAGCCAATGATACTGTTTTTGCGGTCTCTCTTAAGCGATATTTGGAGGTAAGAAGGCGAACACCTGTTATCACAGGAGTATCCCATGCAGTGGCAGAATTGGGAGACAGTGTTATTATAAAAGGAAGAGATTTTTATTTCTCCCAAATAAAGATTCAAAGTCGTGTAATTGTTCCATTGAGTCTAAGGGATACCCAAATAATTTTTCAAATACCAAGAGATATGAAACGAGGATTATATCCTTTCATTATCAAAAATTCTTCTTTAGATTCTAGTAATTTTTATTTGATTAGAATTATTGATTTTACATCCAGAAGAGTAGCAGCATGGGGACACAATACACATGGACAGCTTAATATCCCCACAGGATTGAAAGATGTAGCACAGTTGGATGTAGGAGAGTGGCATAGCATAGTATTAAAAACGGATGGAACAGCAGTTTCTTGGGGAGGATACGGACATAATAATGTATCTCTACCCCTTATACCCGTTCATGATTCTCTCAATAGAAAAAAAAACATAGTAGCGGTAGATGCATCCGATTACCATTCTATGGTATTACTTAATGATGGTACGGTTGTTTCTTGGGGAAATGAGGAACTTGCTCGTTCCGAAGGAAGATTTTATAATCAAATAGCAGTACCCAATACCGTAGGAAAAGTTATTGCCATCAGTTCTCGGGATTATCATAACCTTGCACTACGATACAATGGAACTGTGGTAACTTGGGGAAACAATGCAGGTACTGTTCCCGCTTCCGTAAATAATATAGTGCAAATATCCGCAGGTGATTTACATTCTATAGTCAGAAAAACAGATAATACAGTTATAGCATGGGATAGAGTAGCAGGTTTAACAAACTATGGACAATCCAATGTTCCATCGGGATTGAGATCGATACAAATATCTGCGGGTACTTTACATTCACTTGCTATAAAGACAGATAGTACAGTGGAATCATGGGGAAATTATAATAATACTACCGTTCCCGATTCTCTCAGAAATGGCAGAATAAAGTTAATAGAAATATCAGCTGGATATTCGCATTCTCTTGCTCTAGGTAAAGGAGGAAAAGTATTTAGTTGGGGAGATACTACTTACTCTAAAATACCGAGTTGGCTCAATGATATTTCTGTTTCTGTAGGTGCAGGAGATAATTTTTCTGCTGTTCTCACTCAAAAATCAAGTCAATTAATCACTTTTAGCCCAATAGCTCCCCAAGCATTATCTCTAGTATCATTTATATTAAAAGCAAGTAGTTCTTCTGGACTACGCATTACGTATAGAAGCACAAATACAAATGTTGCTACCATACAAGATTCTCTTCTTCTCATGCACTCTATAGGTACCACTACCATTATCGCTACTCAAACAGGCAATGATGAATATTATGCTGCTTTTTCAGTAGAACAACCATTAGATATATATAATATAGTATTGACAGAACTTTCTCCCGTAATAGTAAAAACAGGGGATTCGGTAGTTTTTAAAACAAAAGGAAATATAAGCGGTGCATCTTTATACATCAATGGACAAAATATGGAAACCATAAGTCCCAATGATTCTATTGTCAGAATACCCCTTGGCTTTTCAACAGGGGTACACATAGCAAGAATAAAAAACGCTACCGATTCTTCTAATTTTCTCCTCATAAAAGTAATTGATTATACCCCTAAAAAAATTGTAACATGGGGAGATAATCTCTACGGACAATCAAATGCTCCATCGGGAGTAACAAATGCAGTAGCTGTATCAGCCGGACTATATCATAATGTAGTCCTCCGTTCTGATGGTACGGTGATAGCATGGGGACTTAATAATGCTGGACAGGTGTATGTTCCAAATATTCATAATATAGTATCTGTGGAAGCAGGAGCTTTCCATTCCTTAGCATTAAAAAATGATGGAACTGTCATAGGTTGGGGAAAAAACGATTTTGGAGAATCTACAACAACACTCATAAGAAATGTAAAAAATATATCAGGAGGATATGATCATTCCCTCGCTGTTACTATAGATGGAAAAGTTATTGGATGGGGAAATAGAGCAGATGGACAGCTCAATATACCCAATACTCTTAGCAATGTAAAACAAGTTCTTGCAGGAAATTTTTTCTCTCTAGCACTGAAATACGATGGGACTATAGCTGGCTGGGGAAATAACAGCAACTCTATCATTTCTACCGCTACCACTAAAACCAATATCAACGCCATATCGGGTGGAAAAACTATACCGAGTGGTACAGGAAATAATATTATAGCTCTTCATGCAGATAGTACTGTCAGCGTATGGGGTTCTACCAATTATAGTATAAATAATCATCCTGTAGGTAAATTCTTGAAAGCAACCCACGGAGATGGACAAGGTATGGTTATCACAAAAGAGAGACGAGCCATTCAATGGGGATATACAGGAGATGATACACCTCCTCTCCTACGGGAAGTAGTAGATATTGCATTGGGATACTCCCATGCCGTAGCACTTGGGTTTAATAAACAATCCCAAACTATTACTTTTGCTCGTGTAGAAAGCCAGATTATAAATGATACTATCATTCTCAAAGCAAGAAGCTCTTCAGGATTATCAATAAGCTATACCAGCTCCGATACTTCTATTGCTCTGATCAAAGACTCACTACTCATAACACGCAATAAAGGGACTGTAACTATTACCGCAAACCAATACGGAAATGATGATTTTATTGCCGCTACTCCGGTATCTCAAACAATAGAAGTTTTTGTATTCAAACTTACTCAACTTTCTCCCGTAATAGTAAAAACAGGGGATTCGGTAGTTTTTAAAACAAAAGGAAATATAAGCGGTGCATCTTTATACATCAATGGACAAAATATGGAAACCATAAGTCCCAATGATTCTATTGTCAGAATACCCCTTGGCTTTTCAACAGGGGTACACATAGCAAGAATAAAAAACGCTACCGATTCTTCTAATTTTCTCCTCATAAGAGTGATTGATTATAACCCACAAGGAATAGTAACATGGTCGGGATATGAACTGCTTGTTACAGGGGCACCTGGTTATAATCAAATACTGTCTATAATTAATAATCGTCCAAATATAACTGACGGGGTCATAGTATCCTCAGGATTTTACTATAGTGTAGTACTGAGAGCAAATGGAACTGTTGTGGCATGGGGAAGCAACGAGGATTCTAAAGCTACCGTTCCACCGAACCTCAGTAATGTAGTAGATATTTCCGCAGGACTAAGTCACGCTCTTGCTCTCAGGAATGATGGAACAGTAATAGGATGGGGAAAAACAGAACAAGCCACCATTCCCGATTCTATAAAAAATATAAAAAGCATATCGGCAGGACATACTCATTCATTGGCAATCACAGTAGACGGAAGGGTTACAGGATGGGGAAGTAATGCAGCGGGACAACTCAATATACCTCCTAATCTTCAAAATGTAAAAACAGTCCATGCGGCATCAAATCATTTTCCTATTACTACAGAATATTCTTTAGCTCTTAAAAATGATGGAACTATAGCTGCATGGGGAAGAGAAGAAATG
>JASGCU010000082.1 GCA_030053935.1 Chitinophagaceae bacterium | reverse complement strand
CTCTATACTTTTATTTAACTACCATTCGCAAAAATATAATAAAATTTCACTCCTTTACATTCTAAAAAATGTTACCATACATTTTTTGAGGATAATGTTTGCGTAGGGTGGGTAAGTAATTTCATATCTATAGGAAAAAATATCTACATTTTTCTGATATATTTTTGCTGCGTTTACTTAATAGTGTTTTTTGAAAAAATCTATATATTCTTCTATTCCCTTTGTTTGGTATAATTTTGTAAAATTATCTTTATTTATCACAAAATACTTCATTACGTATTGAGTATATTCTTTTTTGGAAAGAGGATTTTGTGATAAAAAAAGAGAGTAGAATGTGAGGGATTCTGTTTTATCGGGAAAAGAACTCACAAATAGAGCAATATTTTTAGTATCTATTATAAGGTTACCCAAAGAAACATTTTCATTTTTGAGAGAATCTTTTATAAATGTTTCTATCATGTTCGGGAGAGTTTCATTGAGTTCATTGAGGTGAGGATACACTATTATAAAATAATGTTCTTGATTTTCATTTTCTATAAATTTTATTTTTGCACTATTAATTTTGTTTTGCTGGTGTTCTATATATGATTTGGATAGAGTTTTGGCAAATTCGATTACATCGCTTTCGGGATATTTTCGGATAAAGTTATCTAATGCTATTTGATATGTATATTCACCCTCTATTTTTCCTATGAGCATTACTTCTAAGAGTTTTGCATTATCTATAAAACTATTTTCGGGATAGGTATTCACCCCTGCTTGCAAGAGAGTAAGTGCTTCGTTATAGTTATCGTTTTTATAAAGAATATATGCTTTGCTATATATATGAGATAATTTTTTTCCTGCTTCATCAATATCTTCTCGGTATCGGGGATTATCTACTAATTTTGCAAAGATAGATTTGGGAAATTCTTTTTTGATTTTTTGTTTATAAAACTCGGTTTCTTCTGTTTTGTTTTGTTCTTTTTTTAATAAAAAGATAAGGTATAATACCTCAGGAGCATATTGAGATTTGGGAAAACGAGTTACTAAAATAGTGTAGGTAATGATTGCATTTTCGGGTTCTTGTAGATCAAAATAGTATATATTTCCTAATGTATAATACGCTGTTTCTAGTTTTTGGTAGGATATTTTTCGTTTTTCTTCTGTGTTTGGAAGTTGTTCCCATATATCATCTAATTTTATTTCTGTGTCTTGTGTTCTATTTTCTTGAGCAATAATAGTTTCAGATTCTTCTTGAGTATTTTTTTGTTCTTGACTTACTTTTATTTTAGAAGCAATTCTCCAGTTATCTTGTAGATCTCTCTTCCCCCATTTTCTTTTAAATTCTTCTTCTCCTTTTGATACCATATCGGGTATATAAAAATACCATATTTCTGAAGCATTTATACCTATGGTTTCTTCTCTTTTTTGGGGGAATGGGTCTGTTTGAGATATATTTTTTGTTTTTTTCTTTTTGAGATTTATATTTTTTTGTCTTTCTTCTTCTTGTTGTAGGATTTTTATTTGTAGGATTTTTATTTTTGCAGCTTCTTTTCCCAAAGAAGCAAGTGCTAATATACTGTCTTCTGTTTGAATAATAGTTATTTGTTCTACAAATTTAATAAGTATCTTATGGTATTTTTCTAACTCTTCATATCCTTTGTGACTTTTAGGCATAATGGCAAGGGTACTATCATAGTATTGTTTTGCAAGAGGATAATTTTTTAATCTTTCGTAATATATTTTAGCGAGCGATAAATAAGCAAGAGATTTTTGAAGAGGTTTATTATTATCATTTGTAAGTGCAAGATTATAATTTTCAATACTTTCTTCTATGTTATTATGTTTGAGTTCAAAATTACCTTTTTCATAATAAATTCTATCTTTATATTCTTTATTTTTCGGGTCTTTCAAAAGTTTTTTAAAGTATATTCTTGTTTTTTTTATGTCTGCTTCGTTTTCAATATTTACTACAGAGCTTATATGGAGTTTACTGTAAAAAGAAAGTTCGTAGCTTTTGCTATTTTTTAATGCAAGTTTATAATTTTGATAAGAAACGGAATCATTTCCTAATAATTTATGCATCTGCCCGAGTATAAAATATATTCTTGCTTTCTCTGTTTTATTTTTTATAAAAGGAATTGCTTTTATAAGGTGTTTTGAAGCTTTGATGTACTCTTCTTGCTGTTGATAAAAATACGCACATACAAGATTATATTGCTGTATATTCGCATTATGTAATTCTTGTTGACGTATATGTTCCATTACGATATGGGCATTTTTATATTCTTTTCTATGAATATATGTTTTTATGAGCATTATAAGAGCGTCTTGCCTTTCTTTTTTTTCCCTTCCCTTTGCATTCACAAATTTGAAGGTTTCTATACTATTTTCGTATTCTAATTTATAGAGTCTCGCTTTTCCCAATATAATATAACATTTATCCCGCCATTTACTTATTTCATGATATTGAATAGCAACAGAGGATTTTTTAATAACATCTTCTAATAATGCATTATTTGGAGATATAATAGAAGAGTCAAGGATAGGATATATATCTAAAACATTATCGTAATCATTAGAAGTAGCTAGTTTTATACTATTCTCTACTTCTTGTATTCTTTCCCTTGCATAAAAGTATGCATTATAGTGAGAAGTAGTATTATGATATTCTTTTTTGAGAGAAAAAGGTTGTGATATACATTTTTGAGAGGTTATTAGCAATAAAAACATTAAAATGATGAAAAAAAAATGCATATTCACATTGTTTAGAATAAAAAAAACATATTTAAAGAAAAAAATATAATTTAATATAAAAAAAATATTTAAATAAATGTCCAATTGAAAAAGCGTAAAAATTTTTTTTCTTCCCTACAGGAAGAATATTTATTAACAATAAGGAAAACTATAAATTTAGAAGAAAAATATTCATTCGTAATTACTATACAAAAATTACTCATGATGGTATTTAGTACTTTAGGGTTTATTTTTTTATCTGCTGCTTTTTTATATTCTATATACGTAACACATCTAACGGAAACAAATCTATCCACACAAAACGCTAAAAGCATTTTAAAATTACTTCGCAAAATAGATTCATTGGAAAGAAATATATTTCAGAAAAATGTGTATATAACCAGTATAAGAAATATTTTATCGGGTAAATCTGATATTACTTTAAACGATACTTCTTTAAAAAAAATTGTATATGATGGTGCTGATTCTAAAAAAAATAATGAAAATGAATCAAAACAAGAAAAAAGTATTGATTCTACTATAAGATCAGAATTTGAAATCGTAGATAAATCTTACGATGCTTTGTACCATAATGAAAATATTACGTATAATATACCGTTTGATTTATTCAACCCTACTGATGGGATAATAATAAATAATATTTCACAAATAAAACATAATGAGATTTGCATAAAAACAAAACCAAAAGAAACAGTAAAAAGTATTGCCAACGGAGTAATTATATTTGCATCATTGACAGATGATTACGGGTATGTTATTATTATACAACATACAAATAATTTATTATCTATATATAAACACAATGCCTCTCTCTTAAAAAATGTAGGAGATATTGTTACGGGAAATGAAATTATTGCAATAGTAGGAAGTAATAATGAAATTATTTCCACAGGAAAACAAGAAGAAGGGTATTATTTACTTTTTGAAATTTGGCACGATAATAACCCAATAGATCCTAAAAAACTTATTTTATTTTAAATTAAAAATGTAACTACTAATACTATGTTCAATAATAGACGAGAAAAAGAAGAAGAAGAAACCAAATCAAGTAATTTTATTGGAAAAGGAACTATCATAGAAGGAACTATTACTTCAGCTGGATCTATGAGAATAGAAGGAAAAATAATAGGAAGTATACAGAGTAAATCCAAAATAGTTTTAGGAGAATCTTGTGAACTCCGCGGAGAAATGACTGCTGTCAGCGCAGAAATAGAAGGTGATGTTACAGGAAATATTACACTAAAAGATATTCTTATTCTGAAAAGTACCGCAAAGTTGGTAGGAGATATTACAATAAAAAAACTTGTAATAGAAAATGGAGCTTCTTTTAACGGTGCCTGCAAAATGGGCGAATTAAAAAATCAAGAAGCACAGACTAAAGTATTATCTCCTTCTGTTGATGCTAAAAAATAATGTAATGCAGCATCAATATGCACATTTAGCATATCAATTATTTATTATTATAGGAATATTTTTTTTAGGTGGGTATTGTATAGATAAGTATTTTAGTATTTCATTCCCTCTTTTTTCTATCGTATTATCGTTATTTTCACTCATAGCGTGTTTTATAACTATATATAAAAAAATTAAAAAAGAATAGATACTGAAATATTTATTTTTATGAAAAACTTATCATATGATACCTAAAGTTGATATACTCTGAAAAGTTCTTTTTACAGAATTATTCTGTTTTATCACTATTGAAAATCAAACAACTACAAGTATATCAATATCAAAAAGAATTTTTCGGAGTAAAAACAATACCTGAATAGAAATATTTTGCTAAATATACTATATATTCACATAACGTTCAATACTTTGTGTCTGTTTGCCTTCTACAAGGCTTCCATTTATCTACAAATTTAATGGGCAATAGCACAAAACAACTGTTAGCAAATCTGTTTTATAATTAATTTAACATAGAATTGTTGCTAAATATATAAAAAATAATTAACTTTGTATTAAATTTATACATAAAAACTATGATTCAAATACTTAAAATAACTGATTTTTTACCTGATTTAGCGTTTTTTTTCACCGGCGACTACTCTTATAAAGGAAGTATCGATGTAAATAAGATGCGTAAAGATATTATGGACATTTCTCATATACCTACTGCGTTTGATGATAAAGAAAATTTAAGAAATGATTTAAATAAATTCTTTAAAGATACAAATTTAGCTAAATATAAAATATCAGAAGAGTTAAAAATGGCAAAGCAAAGTAGAAAAGCACAATTAACTCGTTCAAATACTCATCAAGGGCACTCATAAACGAAATTCTTAAACTGTTTGCTAACAAATAAAAAATGAAACATTTAATACTATTTATTCTTGTTTTTTTTGTGTGCAGTCTCGTCATTGCACAAACTACTAATGTATATTCAGAACCTTCTGAACTATCTATATTTGAAAAATATTGGTTCGTCCAAAAAAAAGATACACTACCGTATCGTCTTTTACCTCCTCTCTCTTTGAAAGCAGGAGAACTGTACCCTCTTTTTATTTTTCTACATGGCTCGGGAGAAAGAGGAAAAGATAATGCATTACAGTTGAAACATGGAGGAAAATTATTTGTAAACACAAAAAATAGAGAAAATTACCCTGCGTTTGTAGTATTTCCACAGTGTCCTTTAGATAATTCTTGGGCAAACTATAAACGAAACGCTTCCGGAAAGATTTTTTTACCTTCAGATACATCTATGAGTAAATCACTTTTTTTGGCAGAAGAATTAATATATTCTCTTTTAAATAAATTTCCCATAGATAAAACACGCATTTATATAAGTGGTCTGAGCATGGGAGGATTTGGAACTTTTGACATAGTATGTAGACGACCACAGCTTTTTGCAGCTGCTGCCCCCATTTGTGGAGGGGCTGATATAACGAAACTTTCAAAAGTAACTCATATACCCATGTGGATTTTTCACGGAAAAAAAGACGATATTGTTCCTGTAGAGCTTTCTCATAAAGCATTCACAACATTGAAAACACTCGCTCCTCTCTCATCAAATGTAATATATACAGAATATCCAAAAGAAAAGCACGAAAGTTGGAATAGAGTATTTGAAGAACCGGATTATTTAGAATGGTTTTTTAAACAATCAAATAAAAATACTTATAATGGTATCCTATTTAAAACAAAATAAAAAGATTTTAATCTATTTGAATCCACTCCGAAAAATTCTCTTTTCTTTTACAAAAATATTTATCTTTATCCCTATTAATAATCAAATATATCCAAAATTATAAATGAGTCAAAAGCAATTTTTGGAAGTGGACTCAACCTATTATAATCTAAAATGAAAATAAAAAAATACATCCTTATTATTCTATTCATTCCTTTTTTCAGTTATGCACAATCCGTCAAAACAAAAATAATAGATGGAGTAGCTATCTATTTTCCAAAAGAATTTCGGAAGATGACCGAACAAGAGATAACTCAAAAATACGGATATACCACTAAAATAATAGCAGCTTACACAAATACTCAGCAAAATGTTCAAATATCTTTCAGCAAAACAGATAATACCTGGGGCAATGACAAGCAACTTGCTCAATCATTCTATAAATCTACTATTTCATCTCTGTATGATGAGGTGACATTTCTCAAAGAAGATCTTTTTACTACAAAAGAAAAAACATATATAGTTTTTGAATTTATATCATCAATAAGCGGTACAAAAAACTCTATTACTTCGGAACCAGATTTATATTTTTATAACTATATTCAATATATCATAGTAAAAGAAAAAATATTAATAGTTAACTTTTCATCACATAAATCCCAAATGGATCAATGGAAAGAAAAAATAAAACAAATAGTAAATAGTATAAACATACAAAATAAAATATAATGCTGTTATTAGAAGAGAGAGATACATATTTTATGCAAAAAGCCCTCTTGGAAGCTAAAAAAGCCCTCTTATTGGGGGAAGTTCCTGTGGGTTCAGTTTTAGTTTTTGAAAACACTATTATTGCTAAAGGGCATAATTTGACAGAAAAACTCTGTGATGTAACCGCACATTCTGAAATGATTACCCTTACAGCAGCTCAAAATTATGTCCACTCAAAATATTTACACCAATGCACTCTCTACGTTACATTAGAACCTTGTGTTATGTGTGCGGGTGCTTGTTCGTGGAGTCAACTAGGATGCTTAGTATATGGAGCAAAAGATCATAAAAAAGGCTACTCCCAAATAAACTCAAAAATACTTCATAACAAAACAAAAGTAAAAAGTATGGTAATGGAAAAAGAATGTGAAAACATACTTCGTATATTTTTTAAAGAAATAAGAAATAAAACCCACTAAAATAGAATGGAAAATAATCCTTTTCAAGTAAGTAAAGACGGATATTATGGAAAATTTGGTGGAGCATTTATCCCTGAAATGCTCCATCCTAATATATCAGAATTAAAAGACAATTATATATCTATTATTCAAAGTAGCTTATTTCAAAAAGAATACCAACTACTCATCAAGCACTATGTAGGAAGACCAACCCCCCTTTCTTATGCAAAACAACTATCTCAAAAATATAAAGCACACATATATCTAAAACGAGAAGATCTATGTCATACAGGATCCCATAAAATAAATAATACAGTAGGACAAATTCTCTTAGCAAAAGCATTAGGAAAAACAAAAATTATTGCAGAAACAGGAGCAGGACAACATGGGGTTGCCACCGCCACTGTTTGTTCCTATATGAATATGGAATGTACCGTTTTTATGGGAAAAATAGATATAGATCGTCAGCGTCTCAATGTAGAAAAAATGAAGCTACTGGGAGCTAAAGTACATTCTGTGTCAGGAGGAAGTCAAACATTAAAAGATGCAACAAATGAAGCAATGAGGTATTGGATATCAAACCCTATAGATACTCATTATATAATAGGAAGTGTTGTGGGACCACATCCATATCCCGATATAGTAACCCAATTTCAATCCATAATAGGTCAAGAAATAAAAACGCAACTCTTATCAGATTATGGGATAACTACTCCCAATTATATTATAGCATGTGTCGGTGGAGGAAGTAATGCGGTAGGGGCATTTTATAATTTTTTAGAAGACACCAACGTGCATTTGATAGCAGTAGAAGCAGCCGGACTAGGGGTAAATTCTGGAAAAACTGCTGCTACTATTCAAAATGGAACTGAAGGAATTATACACGGGAGTCGTACCTTTCTCATGCAAACAAAAGATGGACAAATAATAGAACCACATTCTATCTCCGCTGGATTAGATTATCCTGGAATAGGACCATTTCATTCATACCTTCATACCATAAAGAGGGTATCTTATTTAAACGCAACAGATGAAGAATCGTTGATTGCAGGAATAGAACTCAGTAAATTAGAAGGAATAATTCCTGCTATAGAATCTGCCCATGCTTTTGCTATACTACCTAAAATATCTTTTCATCCTTCAGATATTGTTATCATAAACCTATCTGGAAGAGGAGATAAAGATATGGAAACGTATATAAAATATGGAAAATATTAATTACGAAATATTGAATATGAAAAGAAAAAAAGTACTTATAACAGGAGCAGCGGGATTTTTGGGGTCTCATCTTTGTGATAGATTTTTAAATGATGAATTTGAAGTAATTGGTATGGATAATTTAATCACCGGAGACCTGATAAACATAGAACATCTATTCAAAGAAAAATATTTTGAGTTTTACCACCATGATGTTTCAAAATTTGTTCATGTGCCGGGAAAATTAGATTATATACTGCACTTTGCTTCTCCCGCTAGTCCTATTGATTATCTTAAAATACCAATACAAACTCTGAAAGTAGGGTCTTTAGGAATTCATAATTTATTAGGATTAGCAAAAGTAAAAAATGCACGGATTCTCATAGCATCTACCTCAGAGGTGTATGGAGATCCTCTGGTTCACCCACAAAACGAAGAATATTGGGGAAATGTGAATCCTGTTGGTCCAAGAGGAGTATACGATGAGGCAAAGCGTTTTCAAGAAGCTATTACTATGGCTTATCATACTTATCATAACTTAGAGACAAGAATAGTCCGTATTTTTAATACTTACGGTCCTCGTATGCGACTAAATGATGGGAGAGTTCTTCCTGCTTTTATATCTCAAGCTCTAAAAGGAGAAAATATAACGATATTCGGTGATGGCACACAGACAAGATCTTTTTGTTATGTAGATGATCTCGTAGAGGGTATTGTAAGATTACTTATGTCTGAGTATTCACAACCTGTAAACATTGGAACCTCCGATGAAATTACTATGAATCAATTTGCTCATGAAATAATATCTCTTACAGGGACTTCTTCTAAAATTGTTTACATGCCCTTGCCTACCGATGACCCTAAACAAAGAAGACCTGATATAGCCCGTGCTCAAAATATATTGGGATGGAAACCTTCTATTTCTAGACAAGAAGGATTAAAAACAACCCTTTCTTATTTTCAAAAAATATTACATACCCCTTCTTCTCTATAAAAGAAATAAATCATTCTATTTTTTCTAATAGTATGATATCTTTTGTAGTATAAACGTTTATTTTTCCATCTTTCACAAGAAATATTTTTTCGGAATAATGATCTCTTACTTGTGTAACATCTGGAAAAATAGAACTTATATCTAAAGATATCTCTCTACGAGGAAGATCCAAACCGATTAAAACTCTATCTTCAAAATCTGTGGAAGAATAATTTCTTTGAAAAATATACGGTGATTTACTTATTTGTTTGTGTATTCCCGCACCTACCGATGGATGTTTTTTTCTAAAAGTTCCTAATTTTTGCCAATGCTGAAGTATTTCTTGAGTAGTATTTCCATGTTTATCAGCATTTTGAGAGAGTTCATCCCAATTCATAAAAGACCTTAATACAGCATCTCCTTTTGCTTCTGTAGCATTCAGGTTTCTACCTGTTTCATCTCCATAATATATCTGAACACTTCCTGGTGTAAGAAGTAGTTTTGTTCCTGCTTCCATACATCTTTTTCTTTCTTTATCAAAAGGTTGCCCATCGTCATGGGAACTTATATAATTAAGAACCGTTTTACCTTGTAAATCTGATGATAATATTTGAGAATACTTTGTAAAGAGTGTTTCGTAATCACTATTTGCATCATTTTTAAACTCAAAGTTTATCAAAGATTTAAATCCATGATTAAAAAAATCTACTTGTTTGTTCCCAAAATCATAATATCTTTTTCCACTTATACCATATCCATATACTTCCCCCACCATGTAAAAATCATTCTCATCCAATACTAATGATGGATTATTTCTTTTCCATTCCGAAAAAGCTTTGACACACTCTTTATAAAGCTCTATCCAAACAGATTCTTCTACGTGTTTTGCAGTATCTATACGAAAACCATCAATACCTAGCTCTCTTATATAATCTGTAAGCCATTTTATAATATAGTATCGCGGTAATTTAGGATATTTTGTTTTTTGAAAAAATATATCTAATTCTTTCATCTCTTGTTCATAAACACCTTCTTTTTTCCATTTTTCTGTTAAAAAAAAAGGTAATTCAACGGGTAAATCACTTTCTGTCTTTATGTCAGGAAGATTTTTTACTAAGGTACACTTCACTGTGGATTGATAATCTTTATAAACACACTGAGGAGAAGTGCGGACCCATTCATTACCCCATACTTTATCAGAATCTGTTACGGGACCTGTATGATTTAAAACAACATCTAATACTACGCGAATCTTATTTTCATGGGCAACCTTTACCAATTTTTTTAAATCTTCAAGGGTGCCAAAATTTTTATCAAGATGTGTCCAATCTTGTATCCAATATCCATGAAATCCATAATTATCTCCCCAACCTTCATCTACTATACCTTTGTTTTGTTCAAAAATAGGAGACAACCACAAAGCTGTCACTCCCAAGTCCTTAAAATACCCTTCTTTTAATTTTTGTAAAACACCTTTTATATCCCCTCCCATAAAACCTCGTAACGGTGCAGTAGGAAGAGTTCTTTCATAATTTACATCTTGAGATGCATCACCATTAGAGAATCTATCTGTAAGTAAAAAATAAACATTTGCATTCTCCCACAAAAATAATTCCTTTTTATTGTAATTATCTTTTCTATCAAACGCCACAAAAACAATAATTATGAGAAATAAAAAAAACTTACGTGCTTTCATTTTTTTAGTTTATTGTATGAATCTCTCTTATGGGGAGTTCTAAAAATTAAATATTTGAACATCATATAAATATATGTACTTTTTAA